>JAUNAE010000649.1 GCA_030527765.1 Eubacteriales bacterium | reverse complement strand
AACGAGAGATAGAGGACATAGAAGAAGAATGGGAGAATCGATGCGCACATCAGGAAAAATTTGTATATAAAAGGACTAAATATACTAAAAATAGTGAGTGCTTGTTGAAGATATGAATGAAGGAGAGAAAATCTCTTTTGCAGTAGGTATTAAGGCTTTATTTCAGAATAAATATTGGATCATCTTTACAATCGTATATACATTAATTATGTTATATGCAAGTATCTATGGAGGAAGTGTTCTTTATTACGCACAGTATGTATTAGGAAATGCAGAGCATCAGGCTACTATTCAGAATGCTTTAATGATCACACAGCTGGTATTCTTAATGGGGTCTTTCGTCTTTATCAAAAAGTTCGGAAAAGCTAAGACTTTTAATATCGGAGTTATCATCATGTTAGCAGGATTTGCCGGACAGGCACTTCTCGGTGACACAGCGATGATTCAGATCGTATTCAGTGCAGTAAAA
The DNA here is from genome assembly GCA_030527765.1 of Eubacteriales bacterium. The sequence goes on along the minus strand of JAUNAE010000649.1, from coordinate 1,120 downwards.
GGAATCGGTCTTGGAATTGCAAGTGGTGTTACAATGGGATGTATTGCAGATACTGTAGAATACGGTGAGTGGAAAACAGGAATCAGAACAGAAGGTATGGCTTGTGCAGCAATGACATTTGCAGCAAAAATCGGAAGCGGTGTTGGAACTGCAATGGTTGGATGGCTTCTCTCTTTCGGTAAATTTGATGCAAAAGCAGCTACACAGATTCCAAGTGCGATTCTCGCAATTAAAGGCTGTTACGTTTACTTCCCGGCTCTGTTCTGTCTGATCATGATCTTCCTGATGGCATTCTATGATCTTGATAAGAGATATGATGGAATTATTGCTGACCTTGAGGAAAGAAGAGCAAATAAATAATACGAGGTGGAAGATGAACTATATTGAACGATATCATTTTTTCGAATTAAGTTTAAAAGGAACAGAAGAAGGAAATCCATATAAAGATGTAAAACTTACTGCAACTTTTTCGGAGGGAGATGAAAGAGTTAAGGTAAATGGATTCTATTGCGGAAATGGTACATATAAAGTTAGATTTATGCCGCGTAAGCAGGGGCACTGGAGCGGAATTACCGCTTCCAGTGATTCGGCACTTGACGGCATCAAATGTGAATTTGAGTGTACAGCCGCATCGGAGAATAATCATGGACGTGTACTTCCAATGGATCAGGTTTACAAGCAGACTGTTTCAGCAAAAGAAAATCGTTTCCATTTTGCTTATGAGGATGGAACACGTTATCAGCCATTTGGAACTACCTGCTATGCCTGGATCAATCAGGAAGAGATGATTCAGGAAGAGACGATAGAGACTTTGAAAAATGAAGCATTCAATAAGATCAGAATGTGCATTTTCCCTAAATATTACACATATAATACGACAGATCCGCAGCTCTATCCATTTGAAGGAAACAGGGAGGAAGGATTTGATTATTCGAGATTTAATCCACGTTTCTGGGATATGCTGGAAAAAAGAATTGCACAGTTAGATGAGTTAGGCATCGAGGCTGACATTATTCTTCTTCATCCATATGATAACTGGGGATTTTCAAAAATGGATTTTGAAACAGATTGTTTCTATCTTGGATACGCAGTAGACAGATTATCACATTTTAAAAATGTC
>JAUNAE010000161.1:4481-8299 GCA_030527765.1 Eubacteriales bacterium | reverse complement strand
AATCCTCTTCTCTATTTGATTCAGTTAAACCGCAAGATCACTTCCCGCTGCTTTGAGATGATTCTGGTACTCACGCGTACCGTAAAGAGCATCCCGCATATTCACCAGTTCGATTTTATTTTCCCGAATCCACTGCCGGACTTTCTCTGAACAAAGTGCATGAACATCCACGGTGCGAATGTCTTTGAACACATAGGCTGCCGGAGTGTAATCTCCATGTCTGTAAACATAATAATCGATATAGCCCGGATGCCATGCATGCATGGAAATGGTATCCTCCGGTGTATTCAGCAGATGACTCTCATCTTCCACATAAAAACGAATCGGATCATAATCCTGCAGTGCCGTTATGGAATCGGTCCATCCACAGGCTGTAAGAGGTTCTTTCTTAAGTGGCCGGCAATATTCCATAATCCCTCTTGCGTAGATCTTTCGGGATCTCCACTTTTCCCCGGCTTCATACAGAAATTTCGGAATGCCGAGATCCGTTCCCATAAAGTCCGACACAATTCCGTATTCATCCATTACTTTCTGGAGTGCCTTTGTAAAGGGTGACTCTACCCGATTCATCAAATCTCCTACATCCGGAGCTTTTCCGAGAATGCTTACGCAGAGTTCCATCTGTGCACGACATTCGACAAGAGCTTCTTCATAAGAAACATCTTCTGCGGTATACAGATCTGTACGAAACCCTTTTCTCTTCGCATCATAGAGAGATGGAACACGCTCGCCTCCAAGAATCGGGGATCCCCAAAAATGCGTATGCCATCCAATGGACAGCCATGGATAGTTTTTCAGACGATGAAGGGCATCGACCGTTCCCGGTGTATCAAACATGACATCCGCGGAAGTTACAATACCTTTCTCAATAGCTTCAAAAGAACCAATATTGCATACATCCGAATAACCAATATCATCTGCACGAACAATTAATTTTCTCATTACCCGAACCTCCTTCAAAAACATCTTATGATCTTAGTATAAATATACTCCTAAAGTATGCCAATGGGTTATCATTTGCCCTATCTCTTACTGTCATATCCGGACAAAAAAAGAGCCGCAGTCCAAAGACTGCAGCTCGATTATTCCAAATGTGAGATGACTCCCACTTGATACGCTCCGCGAAAATACGCTGAGCTTGATTTGAATTTAACTAACTCTGCTGCAAAAGGCTGCGACTCGTGTCTGGCCTCCGTAGGTACAGGTATAAAGCACCAGCGCATATCCGCTGTACTGTACCGCCTCCACAGCTGTGGGGGCCAGTGTTTCCAGATGATCCAGTTCATAAGTATTCACAGTTCCATCCACATCTGTCACGATAATTCTCGCACCGGAATTCAGATCTTTCAGCCGTCCAAAAAAGGAATCATAATTATGAGCGGCAATGACCAAATCGTCCGTTCTGGAAGATCCAAACTGACGGCAGGGAGCCATTCGCATCTTTTCATAGGACCAGTCTGCCATAACCGGCAGTTCAATCCCCAAATCCGGAATCTGAATGCTAGCAATATACCCATATCCGTCGATCACCAGGGACGGGGCTTCCGGCACGGTCGTTGGTTCCGGGGACGGGGCTTCTGGCACGGTCGGTTCTTTCGATTTCACACGCTCTTCCATCTGCTTCAGCACCGTGTCTGCGTAGTCTCCGCTCTTCTTATTCTCGTATCGATTATATCCATATAGAAACAGCGCTGAAAGAATCAGCGCCGTTCCCAACAGGATGCAGATCACACCCAGTTTTTTGCCCATTATTTCGCTCCTTTTATCTCAGATGATTTCGAGGAATTTTTTCTGAGCACGAAGGTTCCTCCCAGAATCAGGAACAATCCAAGAATGACCATCACCGGAATCGGCCAGTTCAGCTGACCTGTCTGGATCAGGGTTCCACCGACTTTACCTGTATTGTGAATCACGTGATTTCCGTCAGCGTCCACACTGTATTCTGCAGTATAACCGGCAACCGGAAGCTCCTTCACACTCCAGCTATGGGAACTGTAGGAATCCAGCTGATCCCATGTATAAGTCCATCCCCCTGCTGCTGTGAGTTCCACCGTCTGCACAACCTCTTCTCCATCCAGAAGCTGTACCTGAATCGCATCCGGTCTGGTGGAAGTATGGTCTGTCCATGTCTTCTTCACTGTAAGAGACTCATACGCTACAGGATCATAGGTATTCACATAAGCGATATCACTCTTCGTTCCCTCTGCACCATCTTTGTGAGCAGAAACAACAACACTGTAACCACCGCCTGCGGTGTTGGTGACAGTCACAGTTACATAGAACACGCTTTCATCATAATGACCGCGGTTATTGCACACACTGTTCTCCCCGGTCAGTCCGGAAGCATCCTGTACAACCTTGTACTTGTAAACGCCCACTTCCGAATAGGAAATCTGAAATGCACTGCTTCCGGCTCCCTGAATTGTCAGGACATCATTTGCCGGCATAGGAGCATCATTCAGTGCAGTAATCTGAAATCGATAAGTCTCTGACGGAATATCACCTTCCTGAATTCCCTCATTGCCACTCACAGATACAGAAACCGGAATCGTCGCACCGGCGATTTCATTTTCTGCAGCGTACGTGCCAAAGGCAAACACGGTCATGCAAAGCAGAGCGAGCAATATGAAACTCATTTTGCAAATATGCTTCTTCATGTTACATCCTCCTACTACTTCATCTGAGAGCTCGGAACCATTCTCGCCAAGACAACGGTTCTGGCATCTGTAAAATCTGTGGAACAGGTCGAAAGGCCAAGAATCTGCGGATGTTCCTCTTTCTGCAGCTGCTCGATTGTCTCAGGATGCAGCTGTAAGGAATTCTCCTGTGCAAAGGCCAAAAGACCATTTATATCGGTAAGCCACTGCTCGGGTCTGAAAATTGCCTCTTCAGACGACTTCACGAGCATACAGGCAAAGATTTCGAGTTGATAACTTCTGTCCGGCAGGATCAGAGTTCCTGTCGTATTATTGTCAAAAAAGGATCGCTCCTCGTACAAGTCCAGATCACCGAACATCTGATGATTCGTCATGTGGTGACCGTAGATCAAAGAATAGGCATCCTGAAAATTTTTGTCATTTGTTGTATCGAGAAAAATACTTCCCGGCAATGCAAAATTGCCATATACATCTGTATTGATGTAGCTCAAAATATCCTCACCCTGCAATACAGGGTAATCGATCTTCGTGTTGTCCAGAGAAATCCACGCACAGACATCTTCGTTGATTGCCAACAGTTCTTCAAAGGATGCGCTGTTGTCCTCCGGATCAATGATTGGTTTCAGTTTCAGCATATCTGCCTGCACATCTTCTGCCGCAGAATACACTTGTTTGTTATCCCACAGTGCGTAGATCGAATACGTCGCCAGCACCAGGAGTATGAGTCCAACAAGGGTGGAAACCAGTTTATTCAATATTTTTAATGTAAGTTTTGCCATATGAATTCTCTTCCACCTTTAAAGGATTCGGGGACGGAAGACTTCCGTCCCCGGTTTTGGATTTCATGTTACTATCATCGGAATCTTACGATCAGAATCTTACTTCCGAATTACTTATGAACAATTACTCTACAGTACGTCTCTTGGATACGAAGAATGCAACTGCTGCACCTGCGATAACGACAAGGATCAGAATGTATGGAAGGCTGTCAAGGTTGATACCGGTATCTACATCACCCACCTTATCATTGGTGAAAGCTGCGGTTGCCTCTTTGTCATCCATTGTACCTGTGTCACCTGTTTTGCTAGTTGTGTAACCATCTTTTGAGTAATCATCCTCAACTACGGTATAAGTTACACCAGCCGGAACGTTTGCGAAGGT
>JAUNAE010000161.1:0-4471 GCA_030527765.1 Eubacteriales bacterium | reverse complement strand
GCTCAGAGTGAAGGTGTACACATTACCATTCTGATTCAGATCGCTTGCTCCACCGGATACAGTCACTGCATTAGTCCAGTCTTTTCCAGCCGGAGCATCGAAAGTAACGGTGAACTTAAACTCTTTTGACTTGTCACCGAGGTTACCGGTAACTGTCTTTGTAACATTGAGCTTATTTGCGGTATAAGTGTTGTCATCGAAGGAAGAAGACTTCTTTCCGCCTGCTTTCTCTGTATGTACTCCAGCAACGCGAACAAGACCGTCCTGCTGAATAACAGTTACAACGAGTTTCATCGGCTCTGTACGATAGGTCACACCGGCAGTTGTTCCGGCTGTTTCCATAAGAGTATACTCATACACACCTGTTTTTGTGTAAGCAGGCAGTGTGATGGTGAATTTACCTGTCTTAGCCTCAGATCCTGCAGCTCCGGCAGCGTATGAAACATCAGAAATTGTAATATCAGTAGTTGCAGCTGTGCCGTCACCATCTGTTACCTGTGCATCTGTGCATGTCAGTTTGAAGGTTTCTGCAGGGCTTACACCTTCTCCTGCTAATTCATAGTTTTTTGTGATGTCAACAGAACTCATATCTTTGTATGAATCTTCTGCGAATACTGCTGTGTTGAGTCCTACCAGCATGAACGCTGACATTGCCAAAGCTAAAATACGTTTCTTCATGGATGTTTCCTCCTAAATATGATTTGTTGTAACTTTCAAAGAGCAAAACAGATTGCAGGAATCCGATTGACTTTTTTATAGTTACGATTTATTTACACTCTCGAAGAGTGGTTAACATTGTTTCTCGGGCTTACAGCCCTCTTCTCCGGAGAATGGTAATGACTTTTCCCTCCACATGTCCAAGGGAAATCGCACCATAATCTCTGCTGTCTCTTCCGTTGGTTCGATAGTCACAAAGGATGAACACCGAACCCTCGGGAACCTGATAAGGATACTCGATTCCCTCTTTTTCATAAGTGGGGTACATAATCTCACCAGTCTGAGCAGTTCCATTCACAAGAAGATCTCCACTGTCGTCCATCATCACCAGATCCGTCTCCCGGGCCAGCACCCGTCCGACCTTTCTCTGACCATCTACCTGATAAACGACAACATCATTCTTCACATACTGCCCCTGCCTGCGAAAGGCAATAATCAGATCCCCTGCTTTCACAGACGGGAACATTTCGTTATCCTTCGCCTGGGTAACAAGCAGGACCTGTGTCAGAAGCAGCCAGCCGACCACGGCAAACATCAGAATCTGTATCAGCAGACTTCCATATCCGGCCTTTGTTTCCAGACGGAGTCTCCGGTTTCGGATAATCTGTGCCGCTGTCATTTCCTTTTTTTTCGTCGTCATATGCCCTCCCCGGAAGGAGAAGCTTTCTGACAGGCCTTTTCCAGTTCCTTGTTTTTTGCCATCAGATTCCGCACCGCTCTTTTGTACTTTTTGAGCTCTGCGTTTTCTGACTCCACAATGGTATTGAGAAGAGCATCATATCGTGCTCTCTCTGCCAAAAGGGAGGCCTCATAGAGTTCATTCAGCTCCCCGATTTTTTTCCATAAATCTCTCTCACTGACACCGCCAAGAATGGTTTTCTTAAACTTCACAGTTTTGAGCCATTCAAGCATTTCCCTGTGAGCTTCATTCAGTGTCTGTGGATTAGGATCATTCTCCATCTGAATTTGTTCGAAAGGAGAACCCCCGTCTCTTCTTATCTTGTTCGATGTCTTCGCCATAACCTATCCTCTCAATGTAAGAAGTCAAACCTGCATTCAATTTCAAATCTGTGATTTCTACATCATCCAAGGTTTACTGCAAGTTTCTGCGTCTGCAGACTGTCCAAAGTGCCATTCCTGCAAATACAAAGATCAGAAGCAGTACGTAAGGTGCGGACTCCATAGGAATTCCCGTTTCCGGAACTGCATGCTTATGATTTGTTACAACGATCTGATCTGTGTTCTCCTCCAGAGTAATGGCATAAACACCACCGCTTACCTGGATTTCTTTTCCTCCATATGTGACGGTCGTCTGATAACCACTACCATTATTTTCCTTGAGATAAATCGTAGAACCAATCAGCAGCTTCTCGATAGTGTTGGTTCCCTCGTGGCTCAGAGAAAAATCTGCAAGAGAGGATCCATCTTCCTTTGTAAGCGTGAAGGAGAATTCTTTTGTCCGATCTCCCATATTACCTGTGACAAGTTTCTTCACCGTAACCGGCATCGTCACTCTTGTAAACTTGGCATAGTAGGTTACCTCCATGCCTTCTTTCCAGCCGCCACTTGGCGCTGCGGGCACATAATTGGCATTGCCGCTTACTTTGTTTGTCAGAGCTTCATCGGAATACCATCCTTCGAAAACCCACTCCTCTGCCGCTTCCGCAGTGGAACCAATAACCGTACCGGTTACAGGATTAAAATGTTCCATACCGTGCTGCACCGGAGTATTGTTTCGTCCCGGATCAGTAACCGTTCCCTGGCCTTCCTGTACCTGATAGTTGATAATGGCATTGTTCTGAGGAACAATCTTGATATAAACGTTGGTATCTTCATTGATCGGCTGTCCCACCGCATTCCACTCATTGCCGTCGGAGCAGTCCGGATCTGTGAAATATCCTACAATTTTGTATCCTGCCGGAGCCTGAATCTCAGGAGTATAGTCCATGGTTACTCCCTGGATAAATACCTTCGAACCAGCGGAAGTTCCATCCTTTGCTACATTGCCTGTAATTCCATTGTTTCCGTAAATATAATTAATATGCACGGTCTGGAAACGAAGGTCCAGATGCCAGGTATAACCACCGTTCGTTGCAGGAGTTCCATCCGAATTCACTCTTGTGGCACCGGCAAGTCGAACACCCTGACTTACCCAAAGACCGGAATACATGTTGTTCTGTCCGGCCCCGTAATCCATCAGAATCTGACCGATATAGTTCTTAATCAGGTTATTTTTGTCACTTCCGGAAGCACTGGTATTCAGGTTGAGAAGCTGTGATTTTACATAGGACCAGTCGCTGTCATTCAGAAGTTTGGAGTTCTTATCTCCACTGACCTTACTCAAATCAATCTGAACCGTTCCTGCTTCAAAATATCCCCAGTTATCCAGTTTCGACACATTCAACAGATTCAGCATATCCTGTGAGAACCGAACTCTATTCAAATCAGAACCGGCCACATAAACTTCCACCGTTACAACGATCGGGGAATATACGAAGTAAATGTTGTTTGAAGTCAGATTCTGCCAGCTGTTTCCATTCCTGTACTGCCAGCGTCCCCCGTAATAGCGCAGTCTGGACGCCTCAATACCTCCGCTTGCAGCCTCTTGAGCATTTGATGCGATGACCGCCTTAGAGAAATTGTACCAGTTGATCTTCGGGGCTATCTGAGATACCTGCGTTTCTGTATTAATATTTCCGGATTGTGAGGTTCCGATCTCATTTCCCTGCTCGTCAATACAGATAATATTTAGTTTGTTTTGCTGTGATCTGTTCCAACTCAATGTGAAAGTTGAGAAACTCTCTACTATAAATTCTGTAGAACATGCATCGCCGTTTACGGAAGCTGTCGCAACAATCTGTGCCTCTTCTTCGATATGGGTTACCTGAACCTGACCGCCTGCAACTTCTTCCTCTATCTCAAGATTTGCCTGAATCTGTACAGATACCGGAAGAGATGGTTCTAATTCTATACCGGCTGCATTCACAAAACTGATATCAAATGCACGCATCTCATCAAACTCAGAAACGCTGTTCAGCGCATTTTCTGCCTGCTGATAAGCGGCACTGCCCTCCGGCAGTTCTGACATTCTGAGAGTAACTTCCTCATTAAAGCTTCCGGGAGCTACCGCTGCCTGAACATTCGCTGTGGAACAGGATGCCTGATACGTTGTTTCTTCTGCAGGAAAACCGGATACCGGCTGTTCCTCTGCATTTGTGTCTCCACCCTCTTCCGGAGCTTCATCTGGTTTGTCCGTTTCTCCGTCTTCCGCAGCCGGATCAGTGACTTCTGGATCCGTGTCCTCAGGATCCGTGACTTCTGAATCTTCATCATCAGTATTTTCACTCTCTTGATTGTCGGCGTCTGTGCTGTCCGCCGCTTCTCCATCTTCCGACGTACTGTCCGGATTCACAACTTCCTGCTCCGCAGCCTCTCCGGAAGATTCTCCTGTAAATGCTTCTGTATCTGTCTCTTGTACCGATTCCGTCACAACTGCCTCACTCTCCGCTTCACTGGCTGTTGCAAAAATCGACATCAGAGGACTACAAATCAAAAATACAGAAAGCAACAGCCCCAGTAGTTGTCTTCCGCGACTGAACCGTCTCGCTGATTTCCTGTTTTTCATAGTAACTCCTCCCATTTCCTTTCATCGTAAAATCCATCGGTAAATCAATTACTGAAGAATCTCACATACTATTCCCAAATAAAACGCAAATCTTGCAAGAGGATTCACACAAGATTTCTCCGTTTTTTA
>JAUNAE010000648.1 GCA_030527765.1 Eubacteriales bacterium | reverse complement strand
GGAACTCGAAATTAACGCCTTTAATGGCTTTATTCGAGTGCCGCAGTATAGAAAACTGTAATTTCTACCAACCGGAGATTTCTATCAGCCAAGATCTGCTAAAGGCGACGTTGGCTGATATTAGAAGGGATAGCAATGAGCAGAGAAATTATGTATCGGGCTTGGAGCCCTGAAAAAAAGGAAATGTTATACCTGACCGCTGAATATGGCAGTACGGTTAATTTGGAAACAAACGGCGAATACTGGGGAATTTTCAAGGAGTATTCGCGAACTGGAGCGTACATGAACAGAATGTATGGGGACATACTCATGCAGTGGACGGGATTAAAGGATAAGAACGGCAAACGGATCTACGACGGTGATATCGTCAGATTTCAGTTTGACAATGATGATTGTCCTTTCCCGAACAAACGAACGGAGAAGCATATTGGCCGAGTATTCTGGCAGGATTTTCGGGCAACTTATGCAATAGCAATGGGGCGTAATTGTTCTACAAGTCTGAATAACGATTTGTGGAAATACGTCCAAAATGGTAATAGGGTGGAGGTAATTGGAAATATTTACGAGAACCCTGATCTCAAGGAGGAAATAGTATGACAAAAAGCAGTGGCCGCTACGCCCAGGAGCGACTCCTTCGCATGAGCCGCCCAGATCTTCCGGCTGCACTTAGCAGCTGGAAAAAGATGGAGTGCTGCGCGGATCGCATTTTTCCTGTGGTGGTTAAAAACCCCACCGCAGAGGAGCAGCAAACGTACCTGTGCTACGAAGACAACGATCGACAAGTCTTTTTTGTGATCGTTGTAGAAAACGTAAGCAGCGGTATGGTTTTGCATCTCACAAACGCACTTTTCAAGAGCTGGAAAGTCAGCGTCGAAGATGTATACCGAGAGGCAAAACAAAACGTTCATCTGCTAGGAGAAACCGATCTGCCAACCACCGATGATATGCTCATCGTGGGACAGAACGCCATTGATTTGGCGATGGTATTTTAGAAGGAGGCGAAAAAAATGAAAAAAGAAAATGCATTTTCGGAAATGCATGCAAGAGTCTTCCCGCTGATTACAAGTAAGCGGCAGAAGCTTTACGAGGAAATGGCGGAAATGGCCGTTCTGGATGAGGTGATTCCCGAAATTTGCGGGAATCACGGTAGAGCTTGCAGACAGATGGGTGATCACGCAGATAAAGCGTTATGCGCACGCTGCTCGCTCAATATTTTTTGTAAGGCAGGCGAGATCATCGAGAAGAAGCGCACGGAACTAGAGTATCACAAAATCTACACTTTTGTTCCGGAGGATGTCGAAGATATTGCGCATCGCCTAATGATGTATGAGACCATGGATCCGGAGCAGGCGCAGCAGTATGTGACAAGCATCATAAAGCACCTGTACGAGCCATACTCTTATGCACTGGATGCAAGGCATCAGAGGTACAAGATCGACCTTATTGATCTTGACCCGGAACTGTCGCGCGATGGCGAGCTGCTTTACGGTGTTCAGGAGGATGTGGATCATCTGATGCACATCACGGCAAACGGCGTTGTTATCGGCGTGCTAAGTGTGGATGAGCGCTATGAACACAACGGCATAGAACA
>JAUNAE010000647.1 GCA_030527765.1 Eubacteriales bacterium | reverse complement strand
GAAATTATAGGACAATAGGGTCCTATATTTTTTACAAGAGAGTTAGTCTCAACTAATAGAAGACAGATACAACATACCACGTGACTAGTTATCTGTTCTGACAAAGAAGGGGGATAGCGGAAATGTTCTTAAAATTAGCGGTAGAAATACTTGTTTTATGCACCGTATTTATTGGAATGATATTAGCGTTTGTCGTCAAAGACAGAAAAGGAGGGCTTCATTGGTATCCCAAAGCAGTACAGCAGGAAGCTGTAGTGAGAGGCTTGGTAAGCGAACAGTATATTGCAAAACAAAGGAAAGTATCAAAAATAATCGGTCTTCCCATAATTGCAGTCATTGTGTTGGGATCTGTATTTTATATCAATAGAGTACAGGGATGGTGGAATGCTTTCTGGCAGATATATCTGATGTTATTTATATTGAATTTCGTTGATGCAGTTTTTGTTGACTGGATATGGGTGCGTAAAACAAAATATTGGATAATCCCTGAATTGTCTGATTTGAAAATTGAAAAGACTTTGGAGTATCTGATCAAGGAAAGTGTGATTGCTGCACTCATTTATATTCCTGCTGCAGCTCTGACTGGGTGTATTGCATTTTTCCTGTGAAGTGATATCGAAAAAATGGAAGAAAGCGAAGGATGATAAATGAAAAAGTTGAATGTTGCTGAACAGGGTTTTGAAGGTTGTCTGCTGGAAGCAGAACAACTGGGAGAAAGCAAGTGTTTAATTTTAAATCTGATGTTAAGCCCTCATTCCATTATGATGAAGAAAACAGAAAGATGGCTGGTGAATAACGGTATTTCTGTCCTTTCACTTGCTTCCTGTGGTACAAAGCAGACAGTACCGGATGAGAATCTTATTCCATTGGAATATATTTTGGAAGCTGCGTCATATTAAAAAAACAGGGTTATGAAAAAATCGGTATAATGGTTTTTTCTCTGGGAGCTGTGATGGCATTATATGGAGCAGCACTTTGTCCGTATATCAGTCTGACGATAAGTATTTCTGGTTTTGATATGCTTTTTGAAGGCATTCTGGGACGTTGAAGTCAGTATCCATCCGGACATTCTTCTTTGACTTTTGAGAGAAAGGAACTTCCGTTTCAGCCATTTTATCTTGATAAGACAAGTTATCAGAAAGAGATGAAGAATGCAAAGCAAGTACATGGTGAAATGTATGATCGAGGATTGCGGGAAAGAGCTATTCAGAAGGGAAGCATCGAAGAAGCGATGATTCCGGTTGAACAAATTCGTGGACAGATCCTTTTGCTTGGAGCAATACATGATACCTGTTGGGACAGTGCCGGGGCAGCAAAAAGAATTCCGGCGAGGGTACAGGAATTTGAAGGAGATGCAGGCGTGACTCCAATATTCTATGAACATGCGACGCATATGCTCTATCCTGATACAGTTCCATTTATTAATTTTATGACAAGAATGGTTTTCAAGGAGGCAAAGCAATATCCTTTGGAATGCAAAGAATCAAGACAAGCGGTATCAGAAGAAATTCTACGTGCAGTTCGATGGTGGTAAGGAGGTTTAAATAGTGTCTGCTGATTAAGTCCCAATGAGGACATTATCAGCATTTTG
>JAUNAE010000160.1 GCA_030527765.1 Eubacteriales bacterium | reverse complement strand
TTATTCAGAGAATCTGAATCGTCGTAATCACTTTCGTCGCTCCAGTACATATGATAGCCGCTGCAGTACTCGGTCGGAAGGTTTGCTTCGTCAAAGTACTCATCTACCGTCGGGCATCCGTCCGTTGCTAGGAGACCGGACTCGCTGCACACATATCCCTGAACAATACCGGATGGCTGTACGAAATCCTGAATTGCAAGATCCTGGTGAATACGTGTCATTACTTTTTTCCACATTTGTTTATGGAAGTTTCTGGCATCATCCGGAAGTTTTTCGTTGTTATCGAATCCGGACCATACCGCACAGGTGTAATAAGGTGTATATCCGACAAACCAGAGGTCGTTATAGGACTCGGTTGTACCGGTTTTGCCGGCAACAGGCATTCCGGAATCCAGACGACACATCGTACCGGTACCGCTGGTTACAACATCTTCCATAGCACTGGTCAGAAGCCATGCAGTGGTAGGTTTGATTACGGATCTGGAAACAGACTGATTATCGATCAGGATGTTGCCATTGTGATCTTCAATGCGCGTGTAATAAATTGGTTTGATGTAATTGCCGCCGTTTGCAATTGCCGCATAGGAAGCACAGAGCTCTACGTTTGTTACACCGTAAGTAATACCGCCAAGGGCTGTCGGAAGGTTTGCATCCGTCCATACATTTCCGTTTGCATCGGTATCTTCAGCGGTACCGTGAGCAAGGGTGGTGAAACCGAAGTTGTCCAGATACTGAAGACCCAGTTCCGGAGTTACGAGTTCCAGACACTTGACAGCAACGACGTTGACAGAATACTGAATCGCACGACGAATGCTCATCTCGCCCCCGTGGGAACGGTTTGCATTGTTGACCGGTGATCCGTCCGGATAGCTGTATTCTTCATCGAGGAAAGTTGTTGCAAGTCCCATGCCCAGGGAATCCAGTGCCGGAGCATAGGTGGATACAATCTTAAAGGTAGATCCCGGCTGACGGGTTGTATCTGTTGCACGGTTCAGAGTAAGGCTGGCGGTTTTCTGTCCGCGGCCTCCGATCAATGCTTTTACATAACCTGTGTGCTGATCTATGATACTCATAGAAGACTGAGGCTGAGGAGCAAAATTGACTCTCTCTGCGATAACCTTTGATCCATTGGAAAGAATATCTGCCTTGTAGCGATCTACATAGGTCTGTCCATCTTCCGGAGAACTGAAAAGAAGATCAAAGGATGGATCTTCGTTCTGGAAATAAAGCTTCAGCATCTCCTTGCTGTAGTTTGTCTGTGAACCATCCGGTTCTTCGACGGTAAGAGCATAATCCAGAGCATAGTAGGTGTTTGCCGGATAGTTGTCGGGGTTTGCATATTCCTCATCCAGAATACTCTGAATGCTCGGATCCTGTGTGGTGTAAATTTTGAGACCGCCGCTGTACACAAGGTTGCTTGCCTGTGTTTTTGTGTATCCCTTGATGTTCATCAGATCATTGATTACCTGATCGATCAGCTCATCCTCAAAATAGGAATAGACAGTACGGGTTGCCTCGGAATTGGATGTCTGTGCATTTGCGATTTCTGTGTAAACATCATCATTGATGACAGAATCGTATGTGTTCTGATCGATGTAACCCTGATCAAGCATATGCTGGAGAACTTCCTGACGACGTTTTGCATTGTCGGAAGGGTTCTCGATTGGGTTGTATTTGCTTGGACTCTGGGTAATTCCTGCGAGTGTTGCACACTCGGAAAGATTCAGGTCCCAGACATCTTTGTTGAAGTACTGATGAGCCGCGGCCTGCACACCGTAGGCACCGGCGCCAAGGTTAATGGTATTCAGATAATTCTCCAGAATGACATCTTTGCTGTATTTCTTCTCGACCTGAAGTGCCAGATACTGCTCCTGAAGCTTACGGGTAAATCGCTCGAGAAGAGTAGACTCACTGGTCCAGCTTGTGAAGACGTTATTTTTGAGAAGCTGCTGGGTAATGGTACTTGCACCCTCGGAAAAACTTCCGCTTGTCAGAACCTTGCTTGCAGCACGAAGAATACCACGGACGTCAATTCCATTGTGTTCACGGAATCGCTCATCCTCAATCGCGATGACGGCATTCTGAAGGTCTTCCGGAATCTGTTCCAGAGAGACCGGCATTCGGTTCGAACTGGGGGCGGCAAGCTTTCGCAGCTGTTTGCCGTTGTAATCGTACAGGAAAGAAGCATATCCAAGAGGCATTATGTCGATTTCGTCAACGCTTGGGGCGTTGTCGATGATGCCTTTGATTGAGCCGACTCCAAGACTCGCGCCCATTACGATCACTGCGATCAAAGAGACAAATAAGATACGGATAAGCGAGACCCCGGCTCGCTTACCCATCATGGACGATCGGGAAATCAAAGAATTGCGTTTCTTATCGACCGCTTTTTTACCGTATTTCATGATAGTCCTCCTTTATAATCCGTTCTATTATATCAAATCATAATAAGTAAGTAAAGAATTCATGGCAGGTTAAACATAGACTATTTTCTAACCTCATGGTAAACTGACCATGTGAAAGATATGTAAAATGGATTTTCCGGGAGGATTCGAATGGAAGACAGATATAAAACAGTCTATGGAAGAGGAGTCGGAGAGCTGACAGAGAAAAAATCTCGCTTTCTCGCTGAAGTCCGTCATGTAGAGACGGAGGAAGAGGCTCTGGCTTTTATAGAGGAAACAAAGAAGAAATACTGGGATGCAAGGCACAACTGTTTTGCGTATACCATAGGAAAAAACAGAGAATATACAAGAGCAAGTGACGACGGAGAACCTTCCGGAACAGCCGGACGGCCCATGCTGGATGTTCTGCTTGGGGAGGAACTCTATAATACTGCGGTTGTAGTTACCCGGTACTTTGGCGGAGTGCTTCTCGGAACCGGCGGTCTTGTACGGGCTTATTCGGGAGCTGTGCAGGAGGGACTGAAGGGAAGTCAGATTATTGAGAGAATCAAAGGAATTTCCCTACGGGTAGATACGGATTATACAGGACTTGGAAAAATTCAATACATTGTTGGGGAGAGAGGGCTTTCTCTTCTGAACACAGAGTATACGGATAAGGTGACGCTTTGGGTTCTCGTTCCGGAAGACCAGATCGGTTCTCTTCAAAAAGCAATTACAGAAGGGACAAGCGGAAAAGCGGTCATGACAAAAGAAAAAGACCTCTGGTTTGCCGAAGTAAACGGCGCACCAGAGATCTTTGAGAACTAGATCAGCATTTCTCAGGTTCCGGATACGTTGTTCCGAAGGTTTCTGCGGTCATGGATTTGATGACCTGATCATCAAGAGGACGATCGCTGTAGTCGGTGTCTTCCTCTGCGATGGCATTTACGACATCCATACCCTCGATGATTTTGCCGAATGCGGCATACTGGCCATCAAGGTGCGGAGCATCTTTGTGCATGATAAAGAACTGGCTTCCTGCAGAGTTTGGGCTCATTGCACGAGCCATGGACAGAACACCTGCGGTGTGTTTTAAACTGTTCGGAACACGGTTGGCGTTGAATTCACCTTTGATGCAGTATCCCGGGCCGCCCATACCGGTTCCGTCCGGGCAGCCGCCCTGGATCATGAATCCCTGGATGACGCGGTGGAAGATCAGTCCGTCATAGAAACCTTTGTTTACAAGACTGATAAAGTTGTTTACGGTATTCGGAGCAATCTCCGGATATAATTCAGCTTTCATTACGCTGCCATTCTCCATGGTAATGGTAATAATTGGATTTGCCATGAGTATCTCCTTCTTTGAAAAAGTGTTGTATTTCCTTGATTGCTCTATTATAATATGCAATGGAAATTTCTGCAAGAGTTCGACTTATATAGAAAAAAAGCCCCAAAAAAGGTGGAATAACATGGTTATAGAGACTTATTCTCCGGAGGAAACATTCGCCTTCGGCAAAAAAATAGGTGAGGAAGCATTGCCTGGTCAGGTATATACACTGATCGGAGATCTGGGCGTCGGTAAGACGGTTTTTACCCAGGGAGTGGCAGCGGGACTTGGTATTCAGGAGCCTGTCAGCAGTCCGACGTTTACCATTGTACAGGTTTATGAAGAAGGAAGAATGCCCTTTTACCACTTTGATGTTTATCGCATCGGAGATATTGAAGAGATGGATGAGATTGGATACGAGGATTATTTCTTCGGCGAAGGCATCAGTCTCATTGAGTGGGCAAATCTGATCGAAGAATTGCTTCCTGCGTCTTATACAGAAATTATCATCGAGAAAGATCTGGAAAAAGGATTTGATTATCGAAAAATTACTGTGAATCAGAAAGGAATTGCATAATGAAAGTATTGGCACTGGATAGTTCAGGGATTGTTGCATCTGTCGCAATCGTGGATGAACAGAATCTTCTGGCAGAGTATACAGTGAATTATAAGAAAACACATTCACAGACGCTCCTTCCCATGCTGGATGAGATTGTGAAAATGACAGAGCTTGATTTGGAGTCGATTGATGGAATCTGTGTGGCTGCAGGTCCGGGATCCTTCACAGGGCTTCGTATCGGATCTGCTACTGCTAAGGGACTTGGTCTTGCTTTAAAGAAACCGCTTGTTCCGATTCCTACCGTGGAGGCGCTGGCGTACAATCTTTTTGACACAAAGGGATTAATCTGTCCGATTATGGATGCGAGAAGAAGTCAGGTTTACACGGGAATTTACCGTTTTGAAAATCATAAGCTTGTAACAGTGAAGGATCAGATGGCGGTTTCTATTCAGGAATTGATTGAAATTCTGAAAGAAATGGATGAGGAAGTGACGTTCCTCGGGGATGGTGTTCCTGTATTTGCTTCTATTATAGAAGAAGCACTGGAAGGAAAAGCTGCCTTTGCGCCGGTACACTTGTCCCGTCAGAGAGCCGGAGCGGTAGGAGCTCTTGGCATTCTTCGTATGAAAGAAGGAAAAACAGAATCTGCGATGGAACATCGTCCGGAGTATCTGCGCGTGTCCCAGGCGGAGAGAGAGCGGGCAGAACGACTGAATTCTGCAAAAGAAAAGGAGTAAATCATGATACTGAGAGAAATGCTGGTGGATGATTTACCACAGGTTATGGAAATAGAACAGGATCTTTTTTCACCACCCTGGACAAAAGAGGGCTTCTTCACATATCTCATGAAAGAGGAAGCCCTTTTTCTTGTGGTAGAGGAAAAAGGACAGATTCTCGGGTACTGTGGAATTCTCATGGTGCTCGATGAAGGAGACATTACCAATGTGGCAGTGAAGAGAGACCGCCAGAAGGAAGGAATCGGGGGCTTTCTTATGGAGAGCCTCATTCGTCTGACGGGTGAGAGAGGGGTAAATACCATTCATCTGGAAGTGCGAAAAAGCAATGAGCAGGCGATTCGTCTGTATGAGCGAACCGGCTTTGAGAGAGTGGGCTGCCGCAAAAATTACTACTCGGATCCGACAGAAGATGCGATTTTGATGTCACGTATGCCGAAAGGAAGAGAGGGAGCTTCATGTTAGATGTATGTTTGCTTGGATGTGGCGGAATGATGCCCCTTCCCAAAAGATGGCTGACCGCCCTTATGACACGATACAACGGCAGCAGCCTGTTGATTGACTGTGGAGAAGGAACTCAGGTTGCCATCAAAGAGAAGGGATGGAGTTTCAAACCGATTGATGTAATTTGCTTTACACATTTTCATGGAGATCATATCAGCGGACTTCCGGGACTTCTTCTGACGATGGGAAATGCAGATCGAAGAGAACCGCTGACACTGATTGGACCAAAGGGACTGGAAAGAGTCGTATCCGCTCTTCGGGTCATTGCACCGGAACTTCCTTTTGAAATCCGGTTTGTGGAAATTGCGGGACCGGAGCAGACTTTT
This sequence comes from Eubacteriales bacterium, assembly GCA_030527765.1. The sequence goes on along the minus strand of JAUNAE010000160.1, from coordinate 2,492 downwards.
GAAATGAACGGATATCGAATTAAAGCGTTCAAAGTGAATCACAATGTGCTGTGTTACGGATATACTCTGGAGATCCTAAGACAAGGCAAGTTTTCTCCGGAGAGAGCGAGAGAACAGGAGATTCCTCTGAAATTCTGGAATCCTCTGCAAAAAGGACAGACCATTGAAGCGGATGGAAAGGTATATACTCCGGATATGGTTCTTGGCGCTCAGAGAAAAGGAATCAAAGTGACCTACAGCACGGATACCAGACCGACGGAGTCTATTCGCAGAAATGCCGCAGACTCGGATCTCTTTATCTGTGAGGGAATGTACGGAGAAGAGGATAAGATTGAGAAGGCGAAGGGATATAAGCATATGACGTTCCGGGAAGCGGCAGCTCTCGCAAAAGAAGCCGGAGGTGTGGGCCAGATGTGGCTGACCCATTACAGCCCGTCTCTCGTGCGCCCGGAGGATTATATTCCAAATATTAAGAAGATTTTTCCGGAAGTTTATGCCGGAAAAGACGGAAAAAGTATAGAACTGAATTTTGAAGAGGATTAAATCATGGAAGATACATTGATTCTTGCAATTGAGAGTTCCTGTGATGAGACAGCAGCTTCCGTTGTCAAAAACGGAAGAACTATTTTGTCGAATGTTATTTCCTCCCAGATTGCCCTGCACACTTTGTACGGGGGCGTTGTTCCGGAAATAGCATCTCGAAAGCATATTGAAAAAATTAATCAGGTGATTGAACAGGCACTGGAAGAGGCAAATGTGACTCTGGATGATCTGGACGCCATTGGTGTGACCTATGGACCGGGACTTGTGGGAGCGCTTCTTGTTGGTGTCGCAGAGGCGAAGGTCATCGCATATGCAAAAAAACTGCCGCTTGTGGGAGTGCATCATATAGAAGGACATGTTTCTGCGAATTATATTGAGCACCCGGACCTGGAACCGCCGTTTTTGTGTCTGATTGTGTCCGGAGGTCATACGCACCTTGTAATAGTGAAGGATTACGGGGAATTTGAGATTCTGGGCAGAACAAGAGATGATGCCGCGGGAGAAGCGTTTGACAAGGTTGCCAGAGCGATTGGTCTCGGATATCCGGGAGGACCAAAGATTGATAAGGTTGCAAAAGAAGGAAACGCGGATGCCATTGTGTTCCCAAAAGGAAAAGTTGACGGTAATCCATATGATTTCAGCTTCAGCGGGGTGAAGTCTGCTGTTTTGAACTATATTAATCATGCAAAAATGATGGGAGAGACTGTGAACCAGGCGGATGTAGCTGCGTCTTTCCAGAAAGCGGTTGTGGAAGTGCTTGTTGACCATGCTATGCAGGCGGCAAAGGATCTTGGAATCAAAAAAGTTGCGATTGCAGGTGGAGTTGCGTCCAATAGTGCCCTTAGACAGGCAATGGAAGATGCGTGCAAAAAACGCGGATATGAGTTTTTCCGCCCGTCACCGATTTTCTGTACAGACAATGCGGCTATGATTGGAGTCGCTGCTTATTATGAGTACAAAAAAGGAACACGCCACGGATGGGATCTGAATGCCGTGCCAAATCTGAAACTGGGAGAGCGCTGATCGAAATCTGGGGAAAGGATCATGGGATGAAAGGACATCATACAGCAATTGTTCTTGCTGCAGGACGTGGAAAACGTATGAATTCCGCTGTGCAGAAGCAGTTTCTTGAAATCAAAGGGAAACCGATTCTATATTATTCACTGAAATGTATGGAAGAAACCGAGCAGGTTACGGATGTGATTCTTGTAACTTCAGAAGATATGCTTTCATACTGTCGGGAGGAGATCGTGACTCGGTACGGTTTCCAAAAAGTGAAAAAGATCATTGCCGGGGGAAAAGAACGGTATGATTCTGTCTATGCGGGACTTTGTGCCTGCGATCCGGGGACAGAGTATGTTCTGATTCATGATGCGGCCAGACCTTTCGTGACTCCGGAAATTATAAACAGAGGACTGGTGTGTGCTTATGAGAAAGGGGCCTGTGTAGCAGGAGTGCCTTCGAAAGATACAGTGAAGCTTTCGGATTCCCGGGGAATGGTTACGGAAACACCGAACCGTGAGAGTGTGTGGATTGTACAGACTCCGCAGACATTTCGTTATGATCTGATCAAAAATGCGCATGAAGTTATCCGAAGAGGAGATATGTCCAAAGTGACGGATGATGCTATGGTTGTAGAGCAGGCAGGGGGACAGAGTGTCGCCCTGGTTATGGGATCTTATCAGAATATCAAGATTACCACGCCGGAAGATCTTCTTGTGGCGGAGGCGTTTCTGTCTATGCGGCAATCATAATGCGGCTAAAATACAGAGGTTTCTTGCGTTGTAGAAATTTTTTGAAAAAAAGTGAAAATTAGTGTTGACACCTGGAAGATCATATGCTATTATCATTCTTGCGTTGACGAAGCGCCAAGATGAATGGCAATGAAGCCGCACACGGAGAGATATCGAAGTGGTCATAACGAGGCGGTCTTGAAAACCGTTTGTCCG
>JAUNAE010000159.1:2871-8353 GCA_030527765.1 Eubacteriales bacterium | reverse complement strand
GGATTGTACAGTTGCAATTATCATGAATGCCAAGAGCAACAAAATGGGCAAAAAAGACATTATCAAAGTTGAGTGCCCGGTGGAACAGCTTGATATGGATATTGTCGGATTTATCGATCACAATATTACAGTAAATGTCATCAAAGATTCTCAGATCGTCGGCAAAAAGGAGCTGAAGGTTCCGAAGCAGATTGTGAATGTCATCCGCTGCAAAAACCCTCGCTGCATCACTTCTATCGAGCAGGGTCTGGATCACATCTTTGTTCTCTCAGATGAGGAGAAAGAGATTTATCGTTGCAAATACTGCGAAGAGAAATACCGCGGTCACCGCAACAAATAAAAAAATGTTTTCTGCAAACAAAAAAACTTCGGAGGAATCATCCTTCGAAGTTTTTTTGTACGCAGTCCGATCGATAAGCCGGGTTATGTCGTTGAGTGATCATCTATCTAGGCCTTCCGTCTCCGGAGGCTCAAGCGACCCACCTGAAAGCACGGCGGGCAACCGTATCGCTTTCTATTCGGTCTTGCTTCAGATGGAGTTTACATGTGCCCGCTCTGTTACCAGATCGGCGGTAGTCTCTTACACTGCCTTTCCACCCTTACCGGGAAGATCCCGGCGGTTTATTTCTGTTGCACTGGTCTGGGAGTTACCTCCACCGGACGTTATCCGGCATCCTGCCCTATGAAGCCCGGACTTTCCTCGTCTGAACCCTTTCGTCTGTTCATCCGCGATCACCTGACCTGGCTGCGCAACTGGTATCATATCATTATTTCTCACAAAAATCAACTGCCATCCGCTATTTAAAGCAGTAGGGTCACACCGGGAATGTAGAACCTCCCACGAATTCTCTGAGGAGAGAATTGTTTGGAATTTCCTCACTCGGCACCGGCAGGAAATAATCCAGGAATTTCAGCAGGCGTTTTGCTTCCACATATTCCGAGGCCTTTCTGTCAATTCCGAAGAGAAGCGGTTCCGCATATACTTTCAGGCTTGCCAGTTCATACACAAGAGCGGAGTTGAACATCACGTCCGCCTCCTCCTGGAATGGGAAAATAAACTCTTCCTCTCCACGTCGAACAGAGGGCCATCTCTGAATGGTCTCCGCCGCCGAAGTACCTCTCGTTCTGGCATCTCTTACCATTCTTCTCAGCAGTCTTCCGTCCGTCGTCGGAATCCGGTTGTGCTCATCAATGTTCAGCTGTGTCAGGGCACTGATGTAAATTTTGAATTTGCTTTCTTTCGGAAGGGAATAGGAAAGTTTCTCATTCAGACCATGAATTCCTTCAATTACCAGAATGTCATCTTCTCCAAGTTCGAGAAAATCTCCCTTATATTCTCTGTGGCCGGTGACAAAGTTATAAACAGGAAGTTCTACCCGCTTTCCGGCGAGAAGATCGGTCATATCCCGGTTAAATCCTGCTACATCAATGGCATCCAGACATTCGTAATTTTTTTCTCCAAACTCATCCAGAGGAGTATCTTCTCTGTTTTTGAAATAGTTGTCCACTGCGATCGGGTGCGGTGTCATGCCGTGGGCTCTCAACTGAATGGACAATCTGTGGGAAAAAGAAGTCTTTCCGGAGGAGGAAGGACCGGCAACCATCACGAATTTCACATTTCCTCTATCGATGATTTCCTCTGCAATTTGGGAAATTTTTGCCTCCTGGAGTGCCTCCTGAATCAGAAGAATGTTGTGTGCACCTTCCCGGGTAATTCGCTCGTTCAAATCACCTACCGTTGCAACCCGCATCTTCTCTCCCCACTCCTGGGATTCCTTCTGTACCTGAAAAATCTTTGCAGGAGGAACAAACTCCTCCAGCACATTCGGATGTTCTTTGCGCGGAAGCACAAGAACAAATCCTTCATCGTACAGTTTCAAATCAAACAGTTTCAGACAGCCGGTACTGTAGGCCATATAGCCATAGAAATAATCATCGAAATTCTCAAGGCTGTAAATATTCACCCAGGATGCCCGACGATACCGAAATAGTTTCTCTTTGTCATACATATGATGTTTGTGGAACAGTTCCACAGCCTCATCCGTGCTGATCGTATTTTTCTGCAAAGGAATGTCTTTCTCTGCAATCTCTCTCATGCGTTCCTTCACTTTTCCGAGGAATTCTCCTGAGAGACTGCCCTCCCCTTCCAGTGTAAAGTACAATGCATTTCCAAGAGAATAGTGGATCACCGCCCGATCAATGGTCTGGTGTCCTCCAATATCATAAATCGCTTTCAAAAGAATAAACACAGCGGTTCTCACAAAAGCCGTGTGCCCGCTCGTGTCTCTCTTCGTGATCAATTGAACCACCGCATCTTCTGTCACTTTTCGGCGAAGTTCAAGAAGTTTCCCCCCTGCGGCTGCAAGGATAATCTCTGAATCGTACTGATCCTTCAAATCCTCAGCAATTTTCTGAAATTCTGTTCCCACCGGATATAAATATTCCTTCTCACCGATGGTGATTGTTTTCATCTGTTCACATCCCATAAGGTTTTACCCCCTTTGTCAGTCCATCAAAGGGACACTCTGTCAAAGCACCTGATAAGGCGGATGCATTTTTGCACAAAGAACTGTAAGATTCGGGAATGCTTCCATAAGATCTCTTCTCATGGCTTCCGCAAAAATGTACTCTGTCCCGTAATGCCCTGCATCAATGATACAAAGACCGTCTTCCACTGCATCCAGTCCTGTATGATGATCAATGTCTCCTGTTACATAGACATCCGCATTCGCTCTCTTCACATCCGCAAGAAAGCTTTTGCCGGATCCGGTGCATACCGCAGCTCTGTGTACCATCTTCTGTGGATCTCCATAAATACGCACATCCGGAAGATGAAGCAGTTCCTTAACCAGTCGTCCACACTCCAGAAGAGTCATTTCACCGGAAAGATTTCCCACTCTTCCGAAGCCCTGAAATCTGCCCTGTTCATCCCCGGTAATGTGAAGAACTTCCGTCTCATTTAACTGGAGATACTCCGCACTCAGATCTGCCATTCCGAGAATATCGTAATTCGTATGCATTGCATAATAAGCAACATCCTGCTGAATAAGCTTCAGAACCTTTCGGCCGGTGCTGTTGTGATTGTTGATCTTCTTGATGCCTCCGAAAATCATCGGATGGTGGGTAATCAGAAGATCCACGTTGTTTTCACATGCCTCTGCCACAACTTCCTCCGTGGCATCCAGGGCAAGCATCACTTTTTCCACAGGTTTCTCATCTTCGCCCACAAGAAGACCAACATTATCCCAGTCTTCTGCTGCCGCACATGTATAATGCTTTTCCAGCCATTCTGTTATTTCACATATTTTCATAGTAGAAAAGTGCAGCTTCGATCTGCTGCAGTTCCTCCTTCACTTCCTGTCTGCGAACAATTGCAGTTTCCTGATCCGCCTTCTCAAGATTCTTAAGAATACCGAGACGAATTCTCTTCTCTCTCTCAAGATATTTGTGCAGAACCGGGTTTTTCTCCTGAAGCAGTTTACGTCCAAACCAGTACTCTGCTTCGGAATATGCTTCCTCCTGATCCATTCTCACAGCCTTCATCATCGGATAGTACTTGCCATCCTCAAGAATCATTCGCTCCTCAAGAATTTCATACCCCTCTCCTCGAATGTATCTGCGAAAATGAGGGAGATCTGACTGCGGCTGCAAAATCAGTTCCGAAAAAGAATCCCGGACTGCTGCCCCTTCTGTGAGAATCCGTTCCATCAGCGGACCGCCCATTCCGGCAATCACAAGGGTGTCTCCCTCCCCTTCTTTCAGGGCATGAAGACCATCGGAAAGACGGGTTTCAATCTGATTCTCAAGTCCGTTTGCCGCAATGTGTTCTCTCGCCCTTGACAGAGGCCCCGGATTCACATCCATGGCGATGGCTCCGGGGATGATCCCTCTCTGTATCAGCTCAATTGGCAGGTAACCATGATCGCATCCGACATCCACGAGACGGTTTCCCGGCGTCACAAGCTCTGCAATTGTCTGTAATCTTTCTGACAGCTGCATATCAATCCAGATAATCCTTCAGCTTGCGGCTGCGGCTTGGATGACGCAGTTTGCGCAGTGCTTTGGCTTCGATCTGTCGGATACGCTCTCTTGTTACGTTGAATTCTTTACCAACCTCTTCCAGAGTTCTTGCACGTCCGTCATCCAGTCCGAAACGAAGACGAAGCACTTTCTGCTCTCTCTCTGTCAGTGTTCCGAGCACCTCAACGAGCTGCTCTTTCAGAAGTGTGAATGCAGCAGCATCTGCCGGAACCGGAACGTTGTCATCCTGAATAAAGTCTCCAAGATGGGAATCCTCTTCCTCACCAATCGGTGTTTCCAGTGAAACAGGCTCCTGGCTGATTTTGAGAATCTCGCGTACACGCTCTACAGACATATCCATCTCTGCTGCAATCTCTTCCGGACTTGGCTCACGTCCAAGTTCCTGAAGCAGCTGTCTGGAAACACGGATAAGTTTGTTAATGGTCTCAACCATATGAACCGGAATACGAATGGTTCTTGCCTGATCCGCAATTGCACGGGTAATCGCCTGACGGATCCACCAGGTTGCATAAGTACTGAACTTGTAACCCTTTCTGTAATCAAACTTCTCTACTGCTTTAATAAGACCAAGGTTACCTTCCTGAATCAGATCAAGGAACAGCATTCCACGGCCAACATAGCGTTTTGCAATGCTGACAACCAGTCGAAGGTTCGCTTCTGCGAGGCGCTTCTTCGCCTCTTCGTCGCCCTCTTCCATTCTCTGTGCAAGCTCAATCTCTTCCTCTGCTGTTAACAGGCTGACTTTACCGATCTCTTTCAGGTACATACGAACCGGATCTTCGATGCTGATTCCTTCCGGAACAGAGAGGTCGATTTTGTCCAGCTCAACTTCCTCTTCCTCGTTCAGGTCATCGATGTCAACGTCATCGTCAATGATAAGTTCATCGGGAGTGTTTTCATTGATGCGAAGAACATCCACACCGTTGGCTTCCAAAAATTCAAACACTTTTTCCATCTGCTCAACGTCAAGCTGCATGTCCTTGAAGTAATCGTTAATTTCCTGGTATTCCAGCACATTCTTTTTCTTTTTGGCCAGTTCCAGAAGTCCAACTACTCGCTCACTGAATTTTGCCATGTTTGTTTCCATAGATTAGGTTCCTCCGTCTTATAGTGTTACAATTGTTATCATTCGTGAAAAGATACTTTTATTGTCTGGCGTTTCTTACCCAGATTCTCCAGATCCTTCTTTGCCTGCACAAGTTTCTGCAGTCCGGAAAGATCCGTCGGATCCCACGTTTTATTCTGTTCATCTATGCTGTCTTTTTTGATATGGAACAGTGCATCAAAAAATGCATGATTCTGTTCCTCCTCTGATGCAAGGGGAATGGATTTGTTCAGAATACCTGCAACTTCTCTCTGCTCCTCACTTTCTGTAAAGGCATTCAGAAGCCGGGCAGGATTCACATCCTTCTCCTCATACTGCTTATATATCATTCCCGCG
>JAUNAE010000159.1:0-2861 GCA_030527765.1 Eubacteriales bacterium | reverse complement strand
CTGGCGGTACAGAGGATTCACAAAGTCCTCCGGTACGAGATATTTGGACGCCGTCTCAAATACTCCCGGATAATTTACAAACCAGGTCAGCATCAGCTTCTGGGAAGCCTCCGATGCAGAATCTCTTTTCTTGGCCGGGTTTGCTTCCATGACCGGTTTGGGTCTGACTCTTGTTTCTGCCGGTGTTCCCTTCATTGCCAGCAGTGCCACTCGCTTCTTAATATCCTCCTGGGTGATTCCGAAACGGCGGTATTCCTCTGCAATCGCTTTGATGTAGAGGTTTCGCTCCAGCTCGTCCGTCAATTCCAGAAGCATCTGGGCACATCCGTCAAAGAATCGGTTCTGTCCCTGGGGATCTCCCATGGAGTACTCCTCCTCCGATACTCGAACCCGGAACATGAAGCTGTCTGCAGCACTTTCCAGTCTCTGTTCGAAGGCTTTGGCTCCCTCGGCCTTCAGAAACTCATCCGGATCCTTATAGGGTTTCAGACTTACCACACGGGAACTGATTCCTGCTTCCCTAAGAATCGGAATCGCACGAAGTGCTGCCCGAATTCCCGCTCCATCACTGTCGTAGAGCAGAAGCACTTCCTTGACATACCGCTTAATGAGACTTGCATGTCCGGAAGTCAGTGCCGTTCCAAGAGACGCCACTGCATTGGTAAATCCCGCCTGATGCATGGAAATCACATCCATGTATCCCTCACACAAAATCAGATACGGTTTTCTGGAGCTTCTCGCAATATGCAGACCATATAAATTACGACTCTTGTCGAAGATCTTTGTCTCCGGAGAGTTTAGATACTTGGGCTTGCCGTCTCCCATGACACGGCCGCCAAAGCCGATGACACGGCTGTTGGCATCCATAATCGGAAAAATAACTCGATTCCAGAATTTATCTGTCATTCCATGGCGTTCATCTGCATTGAACAGACCGGACTCTCTAAGCAGTGTATCGGAATATTCTTTGCTCTTCAGAAACTTATACAGATCTGCACTGTACTTATCGGAATATCCAAGACCGAATTTTCGAATGGTCTCTTCGCTGAGTCCTCTCTTTGTAAGATACTCTTTGGCAGTTTTTCCATTTTCCCGGCGAAGCTGGTAATAATAGTACTGAGCTGCCTGTTTCTGGATCTCCAGAAGAAGACTTTTCTCCTGAGCTCTCTCCCGGGCTTCTTTGGAATATTCAATCTTCGGAAGCTGCACCCCGGAACGTTCTGCCAGATGTTCCAGTGCTTCTCCAAAGTTATAATTTTCATATTCCATGACAAAATTAAAAACATTTCCCCCTGCGCCGCATCCGAAGCAGTAATACATCTGCTTTGACGGAGTCACAGAAAAAGAGGGGGATTTTTCGTTATGGAAAGGGCACAGTCCAAAATAGTTGCTTCCTCTCCTGGTTAACTTCACATATTGAGAGATGACATCCACAATATCGCTCTTCGAACGAACTTCTTCGATGATGTCATCACTATATCTGGGCATGTCATTCCTCCTTTCTATCAATAAACTTCCCAGGAATGGGGGATAAAAATCTGACGGAATTTCTCCATAGAATATTGATCCGTCATTCCGGAAAGATAATCACAGACAACCTGAGTTTTCTTCTCTCCCCTTCGAATCAGATCCCGATACTCCAGGGACATCACCTCAGGGTGCTCTGTGTAATATTCATAAAGTTCTGTGAGCATCTTCACTGCCTTGTCTTCTTCCTTCTTCGCACTGGGATTGTCATAAACCATGCGAAACATCAGACGCCTGAGATCCATCAGTCCTTCGTAGACATCCTCCGACATCTGAATGTGATCCTGATCCAGACTATTCTCAATAATGTCATGAACGAAGGTGTTCAGACGCTCTTTTGTGCTGTCTCCCAGCAAGATTCGAAGAGTGATGGGAATATCATCTTCTGTAATAATTCCCGCTCTCTGGGCATCATCCATATCATGATGAATATAGGCAATCTTGTCTGACAGCCGGACAATCTGTCCCTCCAGAGTGGATGGGTTTCCACTGGTACGGTGGTTCAGTATCCCGTCCCGGACTTCCCAGGTGAGGTTCAGTCCCTCTCCTCTTTTTTCCAGAACTTCCACCACCCGGACACTCTGCTTGTAATGCTCAAACCCATCCGGATGAACGAGATTTAATGCCCTCTCTCCTGCATGACCAAAGGGCGTATGTCCCAAATCATGACCGAGCGCGATGGCTTCTGTCAAATCATCATTCAGCCTCAGAGCTCTTGCAATCGTTCTGGCAATCTGGGAAACTTCCAGAGTATGTGTAAGTCGATTTCTGTAGTGATCTCCCTGGGGTGCGAGAAATACTTGAGTCTTGTCTTTCAGCCTTCGAAAGGCTTTGCAATGGACAATCCGGTCTCTGTCTCTCTGGTAAACCGTGCGGACATCGCATTCTTCTTCCGCTCTTACTCTTCCCCGTGAATCTGAACTGAAGGACGCAAAGGGACTGTACACCATGTGTTCCCTTTCTTCCATGCTTTCTCTGATGTTCATTCACTTATCACCTCCGAACCTAACAGACATTTTTCGGTGTTCAACCGTTAATGTGGACACTTGCATTCCGCAGTTTGTCTGTGTTCAAAACCGACAATGGAAACTCCTTACCTATTATATTCTGTGAAACATACCGTGAAACCTCTTTTTTTATTTCAGAAATGAAAAAAAGAATCCGACAAGTCAAGAAAGACTCTTACTTGACAGATTCCGATTGACTTAACAAAAACAAATTTCTAAAATACAAAAAAGCACCAGATTCTCTGCAAGATCAGATCTCTGGCACTCTCATTAAAGCTGAAAATGAGACTCGAACTCACGACCCCTTCATTACGAGTGAAGTGCTCT
>JAUNAE010000158.1 GCA_030527765.1 Eubacteriales bacterium | reverse complement strand
TTATCAAATCACGGGATATACCAGTTTTCTTTACTGCCATGATAATCACTCACCCCTTCCACTTCAATTTCAGTACAAATCATTACAGTATCCTGAGTTGCATTAGGTTCTAATATCAGTCTCACATTTGGTGTAATATGAAGGGAATACCGAATTTGATCATATCCCGTCAATTGCTCCGGTTTGCCTAATCCCAACGCTAAAAAATCACCAAAACATTCTGCGGCCTCAAGTCTATCCATATGTTTTTTTATTGTTCTAACCCAATCAGCAGGCAACTTCTTCTGCAATTTTTTGTAGTCAGAGAAGTACTTCTCAACCTTGCTGTTGGCATATGTTATTCTCAAATAAATTCTCCCCCTTACGCCAACATCAAAGTTAACCTTTTGGTTAATTTACATTAGCATGTGGTTGTTAATTTGTCAATCGTAGCATCAAAATTTATCGAACTCTTCCTGTCCGGCAACCTGCGTATATTTCACGCCATCGTTACCTTTCACCGTCCACATATCCATCACAAGACCAATCGTAAGAATCTCAAGGTCTGCGATGGATATGCCGATTTCAGTACAACGAAGAAGAAACAGAGGTGTTGTCATTCCCAAGCTGCTGCGGTTAAGTTTTTTTTAGACTCCACATCTGCGATGAGGTTTGTTCCCCACATTTCCAGGATTTCCGACAGCACTTCATAGATAGAGAACATCTCAAACTGGTCGAGCCAGTCATCAATATCGTCCGGGATGATGTGATCTGCATGGTAAGCCATGATATAGGCCACATTCTCGAAAATCTCCAAATCTTCAATTTCAAAAGACCCGCCACTGGATTCCTCAGCTAACATAAGCCACCGCCTTGAGAATTCGATTGATCAGTTCGGGAGACGCAGAATTCGAAAATCCGACGGTAGTACCGGACACGTTCACGACAGCGTCAGGTGTAAAAGTGCAAGATACGCTGCCTGCTTTCTGTGCTTTAAATGCAGAAACAGGAATTTCCGCAAACGTGACATGATTCTCAGAAAGAGCATGTGTATCTTCAGAAACTGTAAGTGATGATACACTTTTATCCTCTGTTTTTTGTTCAAGAGCTTCCATACGAAACTTACATTTCCAGTACTCGTAAGATTTAATGGAAATCTGGTGTTCGCGTGTCCATTGAACAATACTCATACCCCGCGGACGTTCCTCACAGGCTTGAATGATTTGAAACCATTGCTGACGACGAATTTCACGAAAATCCGAATGCATGACAGTCCTCCTAAAAAGTCGAAAAAACCTTAAGGGTTTTTCGTGTTTTTAGGGTATCACGATACGGAAAGGGTGCAAAGGCGCACCATTTGACGTTTACAATTCGCTTAATCCTGGAATACTTTTCTTATGATACAATCCCTTACAGTAACTATCGCCTTTCATCCTTTTTCGGAGTACCATATGTCCCGCACAATCCTGATTACCGGCTTCCGCCCGTTCAATACTGACTCTATCAATCCCTCCTGGGAGGCTGTTTCTCATCTTCCTGATCAGATCGGAGATCTGCAGGTTCAGAAATTGCTTCTTCCAGTTGAATACGAGGCCGCTGCCCAGCTTGTATGCGATAAGGCACAGCAATGCGGACAAAATTGTACGCCTGCTGATTTTGTACTATGTGTCGGACAGGCCGGAGGCAGAAGTGCTGTCACACCGGAGATGCTTGGTATCAATCTGCGTTATGCGGAGATTCCGGACGAGGCCGGACGAATTTGCAAAGATGAGACAATTGAAGAAGGTGGACCTGATGCTATCTTCAGTACGCTTCCTGTAAGAAAGATGGCTGCTGCGATCTCCGCTGCCGGTATTCCGGCAAAGGTATCCCTCTCGGCCGGGTCTTTTGTCTGCAACGATGTGCTGTACTCTGTGCTTCGTTTCTTTGAAGGGACGAAGACACGCTGTGGTTTTATTCACGTTCCGAATCTTCCGGAGCAGCAGAACGAACCGAATATGGCACTTTCTGATATAGTCAAAGCTTTAACGCTCGCCGTTAAAACTCTGTAAATCTTTGTGAGCATAAATAAGCACCTGACTGTCTGTGATTTCAGACCGTCAGGTGCTTGCTTAGATTATGCAGTTGCATTTTCAATATTTTAATAACGGCGCATTGATGGATTTCGCCGCTTCACATGCAGAGCCACACTACATTTTCCAAAGTTAAGGTTTCATTCAATAATTTTTTCTGGTCGGAAGCGCAGATAATCGCCGGATACCAGATGATACTCGATTTCGTTATAGGTTCCGCGGATGCTGTCACCGAACCTGCTTTCTCCGTGGCAATGTGAATAGACAACATGCTCTACATGATAGCGTTCCGCAATCTCCGTAAATGCACTTTCCGTTTCCAGAATATTTGTAGGAGGATAATGCAGGAACATAATAAACTTCTGATATCCGTCTGCTGCAGCTGCATCAAATGATGCCTGTAATCGTTCCATTTCTCTGGCGATCAGCTTCTTTGCATGTTCCTCTTTCTGCTCGTCCCAGCCCTGGATTCGTCCCCGTCTGTCCAGATAAAACGGACCTTCAAAGGTATAGCCTTTTGTTCCGACCAGAGCATAGTCTTCATACGCATAATAATTGTTCTGCAGGAAATGAAGCCTTCCCTGATACTCTGCATTCAATTGTTCTGTTTTCTTCGCATCCCAGAACATATCGTGATTACCGCGGAGAAGGATCTTTCGCCCCGGTAACCGCTCTATAACTGCCAGATCCTCACGGCATTCCTCCAGTTTTCGTCCCCAGGAATGATCGCCGGTGATCACCAGTGTATCCTCCGGATGGAGAAGTTTATTACAATATTTTTCTATCTTCTCTTCATGCTTCTTCCAGACACTTCCGAACCGGTTCATCGATTTGTCCGTCTGGAAGGACAGATGAAAATCCCCTAATGCATATAATGCCATGTAATCACTCCGTTAAAAATCATACCGTACTACCGCACAGTTTTTTACACCATGGGCCGCATATTCTTCATTACTCATTTCGAAGAAATAAGAATGCAGCACTCTGGCAATTCCGTTATGTGCGACCAGTATATACGTCTTCTCATCAGCCTGTGCTTTCAGATCATCCAGCAGGTTGTAGATTCTCTGAGCCAGAAACAGCATGCTCTCACCGCCTTCATAGCGATTGCAGAACTCCTTCTTGGCTTCTTTGAATTCCGCGCCATCCCTCGCAGTTGATTCCCATTTGCCGAAATTCTGTTCTTTCAGACGAGGTTCTTCCCGCATAGGAATACCGGTCATTTCTGAAATATGGCGTGCAGTCTCCTTTGCCCGAACCAGCGGAGAATAAAGGATTTCATCTGCGTGAATACCCTGCTCCAGGATCTTCTTACCTGTTTCAATCGCCTGCCGGTGACCAAGCTCCGTCAGCTCAATATCTGTCGCTCCGCAGATTTTATTTTCCACATTCCAAACTGTCTGACCGTGTCTGACAAAATATAAACATCCCATATTGATAATCCTTCCAGATCTGATATTATTTCGTTTTTTCTTTTTCAAGTATAAAGCTTTCCTCTTCCTGTGATCAATGAATTCCTGTCACGATTTGGTTTTCGAAACTAAAACACCGCCCGGCCATTTTTCAGGCAGGGCGGCATCTTATAAATTATTCTATTTCACGATATCAGATCATCCGATGCTCTTCCGTCGCAAATCGCGTACATCATGATATTCGGCTTCTCGGCGTCTACGATCAACCATTCAGCCAGTCATTAAGATCCGGATAGGTGTATTCAATTCCGTTGGCTTTTGCATAGTCTCTGGCGACGGAATTCCTTACAACTGTAAGAACCAGGTCACCGTTTCCGGAGTCAAATGCGCCATTTTCAATACTGGTCAGACTTTCAGGCAGGGTGATACCTGTCAGTGCATCGCAGTCGGCAAATGCACCTGTGCCGATGCTGGTCACGCCTTCCGGTATTGTAATTTCCGACAGCGTATCACAGCTATAAAAAGCAAATCTTCCGATACTGATCACACTGTCCGGGATTGTGATTTCCGTCAGCCTCTCACAGCTATAAAAAGCAAATTCCCCGATATCGGTCACTCCTGCCGGTATGTTTATTTTCTCAAGCGATACGCAATTTAAAAACGCACACTCTCCGATCCGGATGACCCCATCCGGTATCGTGATCCGGGTTAATGCACTGCAGTTATCAAATGCCAGATTTCCTATTTCCAGTATCCCTTTCGGCACTTCATAGAAATCGTCAGTCTTGTTATACGGATACGAGATCAGGCGCTTCTCTGTCTTGTCAAATAACACACCGTCGATTGTTGCGAATACAGGATGATCTACCGAAACATCGATAGTTAATGACTCACATCGCGCAAAAGGATTTTCACCCAGAATTGTCACCGTATCCGGAATGGTAAGCTCCTTCAGTCCATTGCATTCACCGAATGCGTAGTCACCAATTTCTGTTACACTGTCCGGAATCCTGATTTCCGTCAATGCCTTGCAGTCATTAAAAGCATATGCACCGATTGACTGAATCCCCTGTGGTATTTCATATAGATCGGAATCCTTACCGGCCGGGTAACAAACCAGACGTTTTTCCTCTTTTTGAAAAAGGACATCTTCGATCGTTGCAAATACAGGCTGATCAATTGATACATTGATGGTGGTCAGAGATTCACAGTGAGAAAATGGATTTGCTCCCATCGAAGTCACACTGTCCGGTATGGTAATCTCTGTCAGCGCCGTGCAATAGTTAAATGCATAGTCATCGATTGTGGTCACGCTCTCCGGCAAAGTAACTTCCTTCATATTCATCTGGCCATGAAAAGTATTCTTACCGAGTGCAGTGACCGGATATCCGCCCAGTTCCTCCGGTATGACAACCACTTCGTCATTTCCTGTATACATCGTGATCATGGCTGTATGATCCGTATTTATTTCATAGTAGTAATCACCCTCTATTTCGATTTCCGGAGCCTCAGCGACCGACTCGACATCACCCGACGATTCAGCATCACTCATTGCCTCTGCTTCAGATGCTGTGCTCTCAGTCTGCTCATAGGAAATGGCTGCACCGCTTACACTGCTGGAGGCTGACATCATCGCGCAGAATAAAGCCAGGCAGATCATATTTTTCCTTTTCATAAAACCGCTCTCCTGCATTATTACTCTTTCGTTGTATCTGTTCCGTCCAGAATATCAACTCCACTCTGGTCAATCAGATACCAGCGTCCGTTCTTCTTCACCGCTCCCAGTCCGTCTTCCGTGAAGGCGGTCGCATCCTCGTAAATCGGCTGCAGGACGACTTCATTCTCAGGATTTGCATATCCGGTTTTTCCATCCAGGATGACTCTGGTATTGCCGGTTCCGGAAAATACGTTATCCCAGGTATTGTCTCCTACCTGATTGCCGTTCTTGTCAATTCTGAAATATTTTCCGTCTTTTTTGACCCAGGCAGTTCCGTCATGAAAAGCAGATGCATTTTCATATTCCAGCGGGATTACGACGTTGCCTGCCGTATCGATGTAGCCTGCCATATCATCTTTTTCAACATCCGCATATCCTTCTGAGAATGTACTGTAACCGTCAAACTGATAGTCAATGACCAGTTCACCGCTTTCATTGATGAATCCCCACAGGTCTCCGGACATAACTGCTGCCAGTCCTTCCTGGAAGTTAGTCGCGCGCTCATACTGCGGCTCGATCACCCAGGCACCGGTTGTATCGATATATCCCCATTCTCCGTTCTCATTGGCTGCGCCTGCAAGGCCGTCATGGAATGCATGTGCTGCACTGAATGTCTTGCCAAATGCATCCTGTCCTGTCTTCATGTCGATATAGATATAGCCTTCATCGCCTTCCAGACAGCCAAATCCTTCCGAACACCCCATGCCGGCTTTGAATCCACTTGTCGTCACGTAATCGCCTTCTGTATCGATATAACCGTATGAGGAACCAGAATCGCTTCGATATCCTACTCTTGCATATCCATCGGAAAATGCATCTGCAATATCCCACTGCGCCTCTACTACGACGTTTCCTTCCGTATCGATGTAGCCCCATTTTTCTGTCACTGCATCCTGATACGGTGCTCTTCCGTCAGCGAAATTTCCGATATCCTTTGCATTTCTGAACTCATCTGATGCCCACGTCATCTGCGGTGCGGCAACTGCCATTGATACTGCTGCCAGGCAGATTGAAGTTCCGATCCATTTACTGAAATGTCTCATCTTTTATTCCCCTCTGATAAGTATTCTTACTACAGATTTCTCTTCTGCAGTTTTGCTGTAGTAATTATAACAGTTCATCCCTTCTTTTGTATGCATAAACACAATTTTGATATTAATTCTGTTTCGGTCAATCAGATATCAGCATCCAGGCATTGTCTTGCAAAAATCAATACTGCCTCCCGGCCTGCACATACAGACCGGGAGGCTTCTCATTCGAAACTCATATTTACTTATTGTTCTGTTGAAGCCCCGATCATCGTCAGCATCGGCTCTTCTCTTGATTCTTTAAAGTATCTGTTAGCATAGTTTCTTGTGCACTTTACTACCTGCGGTGAAAGAACAAGCACACCGATCAGGTTCGGAATCATCATCAGTCCGTTAAATGTATCTGAGATATCCCAGGCAAGCTGTGCTGTCATTACGGAACCTGCAAGTACCACGAGAACAAATACGACTCTGTACGGAAGTACCGCCTTCTCACCGAATAAATACCGGCAGGCCGTCACTCCGTAATGGCTCCAGCCGAGTACTGTTGTATAGGCAAACAGAAGTATTGCCAGGGCAATGAAAATTGCTCCTGCCGGTCCGAACATCTGTGAGAATGAATAACTCATCAGTGATGATGAACCGCCGATTTCCTCAATAATCTCAGGTACGGCCTCTCCGGTTGTCAGATCGATTGCACCTGACGAAAGGATGGTAATAGCTGTTAATGTGCAGACAATAATGGTATCTGCAAATACTTCGAAGATTCCCCACATACCCTGACGAACAGGCTCCTTCACGTTCGAAGACGAATGAACCATGACAGAGGAACCAAGACCCGCTTCATTGGAAAAGACGCCTCGCTTGAATCCCATCTTCATAGCTGTCATGATGCCGGCTCCGATTCCGCCGCCGGCTGCTGCCTTAACAGAAAATGCACACTTAAAGATGGAAACAAATACTGCCGGAAGGATGTCTGCGTGTGAAATAATGATGATCATCGTGCCGATAAAATACAGCACGACCATAAACGGAACGAGCTTTTCGGCAATGGATGCAATTCTCTTCAGTCCGCCCAAGACTGCAACTCCTACTGCAATGAAAAGTGCTATACCGACAGCGATTGCAGGGATTGTGATTCCCACCTGACTGCCTGCTGTCACAACATTTGCCACCATAGAATTGACCTGGCTCATATTGCCGATACCGAAGGAAGCAAGGAGGCAGAATACGGAAAACAGACCGGCAAGACCGGCTCCGATATATTTGCAGCCCTTCTTTGCGCCAAGACCGTCTCTCAAGTAGTACATCGCACCGCCGTGCCATTCGCCCTTCTCATCTTTTCTGCGATAAAGAATGCCAAGGACGTTCTCAGAATAATTCGTCATCATGCCAAAGAAGGCAATCAGCCACATCCAGAAGACGGCGCCGGGTCCGCCAATTGCGATTGCACCTGCAACGCCGACGATATTGCCAGTTCCTACTGTGGCGGCAAGAGCCGTACACAGAGACTGGAACTGTGAGATTGTTCTATCCGCTGTATGAGAAGTAACTTTTTTATCCTGAAAGATTGCACCGATCGTATTCCTGATCCAATGGCCAAAATGAGTGATCTGGAACACACCTGTAAGGCATGTCATCAGGATACCCACGAAGCCTAATAAGATCAGCGCAGGCCAGCCCCATACGGCACTGTTAACCGCATCATTTATCCTGGTAATAGTCTCAATCATGTAACTCCTCCTCCTTGAATTTATGTATAAAAAAAGGGCGCTTTACCCTTCTCGGGTAAAACGCCTTCGTTTTATGAAGAACACTCTACACAATATTTTCATGTGTGTCAATAAAATTCTGATAATTCTATATTCCGAATTTTATATACTAATCCGGGGTCGTTTCCGATCTCTTCACTTCGCTCCAATATCGATTTCGGTTTCTTCACTTCAATCCGGGATCATTTCCTGCTTCTTCACTTTGACCCGGGATCGTTTCGCGCTTCTTCACTCCGATCCCCGACATACCAGTACTCGCATGCGTCATCTCCGTCCGACAGTGTCTTGTGACGGATCAGATGTGCATGAAACGCCTTCGCGACCAGATGATCGCTTGCACACATGTAGGGAAGAACATTCATATAATCATGCTTTAATGCAAATTCATAAAGCGGACAG
>JAUNAE010000646.1 GCA_030527765.1 Eubacteriales bacterium | reverse complement strand
GCTGTGCAATACTCCGCAATCATCCACAGCAGATCTCCGGTCTCTTTCTTAGCATGTTCTTCGCTAAACTCATGCCCCTGAAACACTTTTTGATAAATACTGTGCAGCTCCCCCACTTCCCCGGACATTCCGTGCAGTGAATGGCTTTCCTGGTCCTTTGCGGATAATCTCATATTCATGGTTCGGGCTGCTAATTTCTGGTATTCGTCTAATGTCATTGTTTCCCCTTTCATACTGTCGCTTTGTTTTTTCTTCTGAACATATTTGCCGCTTCACAGGTTGCAAAATGAGAGATATATCCATGACCGTCTGAATATTCCGGTCGCTCCCTCACTTCTCCTACAACTACCTGACCATTGTGAAGGACAATTCTGTCCTTGCCTCCGGCACCTTCTTTGTAGTAAACAAAATTCGGATTGCACGGCATACTCTTGCCGCCCTGCATCCTAATCCATAAAATCTGCTTTCCACACGATCGGCAGACCCCAAAGTTGTTTTGCATTCTCATTCCTCTTTGTTCCCTTCCCCGTACATAATATGCAGACTGATCCGAATAGTCTCATCCCCTACGTACTTGCGATATACCTTTTCCAGCTTCCTTCTCAGCTTCTCCGCTTTTTTCTTGAGCCTTCGGTCTCGCCACTCTTTCAGGTATTCTGCCTGCTCTTTATCACTCATTGAATTATACATGCCCTGTTCTCCTACTCATCATATTCGTAAGTATCATCCTCTGAGGCTTCCGTACCGCCTCGTGCTGCGTTTCTATCTTCCTGTGCCTGTATTTCTCCATCCTCGGTGCCATCATCGCCAGAAACATCAGTTTCCGCTTCCTCTGCGTCTATTACATCGCCCTCGATCATAAGCGGCTTGCTTTCTAACAGTGGCTGCCCTTCTACTACTTCCGTAGTCTCTCCGTTGATAATATCGAAATCATCATCAAAGATGCATCTCTGTCCTCCAACAGAAACATATCTCAGCACATAGCGCTTCAGTTCTTCATCGTATACGAGCTCCATTCCCGTTTCTTTCTTACCATCGAAATTATCTTTCACTGGAACCTCGGTATTGATCTTGTGTTTTAAGGTCGGTTTCCAGATTTCTCTTGACGATCCATCTTCCTGTGGAACGAAATCAGTCTCCATCTTCACATTGATCTGCAGACTGATCTTTCCCTCATCCGACTTGTTGGTCTCCATCTTCTTGAACAGCCTTTGCAAAAGCACATCAAAATCATTTCTGATCTGAGAAAAGCTCTCACTGTCCATGGTGATTTCCTGCCAATTTTCTGCACTCATTATTTGTCCTCCTTTGGTTTTGGAATTTCTATGATTTTTACTTCCACCCTCGGTGTCTCCGAATAAAACTTCCTGCACTGGCAATCCACGATTTGAGTATCGTCTCGGTATGCCACCTGGTTCAGACTATCTGCCACAAGCTTGATGACATTATCTTGATCGGGCTTCTTTGTCGGTCGCAGAATCCCTTCCAGCATCATTGCTTTTTTCTTCTTCGAAGCGCTCTTCGGAATGGAATAAAATGCTTTGATCCTCATATCCAGCATGGCATCATCTGGGAACCGGGCTTTATCGGTCTGCCGGATATAC
>JAUNAE010000157.1:1405-8429 GCA_030527765.1 Eubacteriales bacterium | reverse complement strand
GCGGGAATCTGCAACAACGATTCTATAGTAAGGTGCTTTCTTCTGTCCCATTCTTCTTAATCTAATC
This sequence comes from Eubacteriales bacterium, assembly GCA_030527765.1. The sequence continues at coordinate 8,362 of JAUNAE010000157.1, read as the reverse complement.
TTTACTGCCATTTCTTTTCCTCCAAATAATCATGTATTATTAGTTTATTCGTAACCATTCAAAGTTACTGGATATTGTATTAAAAAGGAAGCTTGAAGCCGCCTCTCATACCACCTTTGCCGCCCATCATACCGGGCATCTGTTTCATCATCTTCTTGCTCTGCTCGAACTGCTTCACGAGGCGGTTCACCTCTGCCACCGGAACACCGGCACCTGCTGCAATTCGATTCTTGCGTGAAAGATTCAGAATCGACGGATTTCTTCTCTCCTGAGGGGTCATCGAAAGGATAATTGCCTTTGTGCGGTTCATTGCACTCTCATCAATCATTCCTTCCAGTTCCTTTGCCTTGTTTCCGACACCCGGAAGCATTCCAAGGATACTGCCGATTCCGCCCATCTTGTTCATCTGGTCCATACTGGTCAGATAATCGTTGAAGTCAAAATCCATCTTTTTGAGCTTCTTCTGCATCTCTGCAGCCTGCTCTTTATCCACCGTCGCCTCAGCTTTCTCAATCAGACTGAGTACATCTCCCATTCCGAGAATGCGGGATGCCATACGATCCGGATAAAACTGTTCGAGATCCGTAAGCTTCTCACCCATTCCCACATAGAGAATCGGCTTGCCTGTGACAGCCTTAATTGACAAAGCCGCACCGCCTCGGGTATCTCCATCCAGCTTGGTTAAAATAACGCCGTCGATTCCGACCTTCTCAGTAAAGGTCGAAGCCACATTGACCGCATCCTGACCAGTCATGGCGTCTAACACAAGAATTGTATTGTCTACATGAACTGCAGCCTTAATGTTCGCAAGTTCCTGCATCATATCTTCATCTACATGAAGTCGTCCTGCGGTATCAATCAGAACTACATTCTGCTGATGACCTTTTGCATGCTCAATCGCTGCTTTTGCGATGTCCACAGGATTCTGTTTCTCACCCATGGAGAAAACTTCCACACCCTGGCGTTCTCCATTCACCTGCAGCTGTGTGACTGCTGCGGGACGATACACATCACATGCAACAAGGAGTGGATGCTTGCCTTTGCTCTTCAGCTGACCGGCAAGTTTTGCAATCGTGGTTGTTTTACCGGCACCCTGAAGACCTGCCATCATGATCACTGTGATCTCATTGCCCGGTTTGATTGTAATCTCGGTTGTCTCAGAACCCATAAGATTCACAAGCTCTTCGTTTACAATTTTGATTACCATCTGGCCGGGATTCAGGCCATTCATTACATCCTGTCCAACAGCACGCTCCTGCACGGATTTCGTAAACTGCTTAACTACCTTGAAGTTAACATCTGCTTCAAGGAGTGCCATCTTAACCTCTTTCAGAGCAATCTTTACATCTGCTTCTGTCAGGCGTCCTTTGCTTCGCAGCTTCTTAAATACACCTTGCAGTTTATCTGTTAAGCTTTCAAATGCCATATTTATAACTCCTCCAGTACTCTGCCTGAGATGGCTGCAATCTCATCGGATCCCTCCCGGGATGCCAGTTCATGAATTCGTCGAACCTCTCCCCGGATATTCACAAATTTTTCAACCAGATGCAGCTTCTCTTCATATCCTTCCAGAATGCCATTACAGCGGCGAATCATATCATGCACACCCTGTCGGCTGATTCCCAGTTCCTGGGCAACCTCGCTGAGAGAAAAGTCTTCGAGAACAACGCTCTCATAAACCTGTTTCTGTCTCTCCGTAAGAAGCTCTCCGTAGAAATCATAGAGAAGTGTCTGTTTTACAAATTTTTCCATCGAAATCACCTTGCCTATCATATCCTATTTCCAATAGGGTGTCAAGTATTTTTTCTTGACACTTTTTTGTATCCATCGCAAAGCGAGTTACCGTTCCCCGTGAACTGTAACTATTTATCTTCCAGCTCCATCGTGTAGATTCGAGCTTCGTAATCTTTGAACAGACGAACCTGATCGCTGTATCCAACTCCCGCATAGGCATTTTTCAGACGGACTCCCTGATGCATCAGCAGTTCTCCGGAAATTCTGCACTCTTCTTTCTCATTGTCCATTCGAACGACTCTTGAAATAACTTTCTGTGTCACCGAATTCTGACGCACATGAACCGGGGATACGGTGTTGATCAGACTTCCAAAAGTCTGAATGTCGTATTTTTTCCGAAGGTTACGGAATGTGTATACACCCTCTGCCTGAAGACCTGCTCCCCGGAAGGAGGCATACCTTGTATGAGGCCGTTCTACACCCTGGAGATAAACGCCAATGGCCTCTTCTCCTTTCTCGTCACTGATCACCCACTGGTACTGACCGCTCTTTCTTGCATCCTGACTTCTCAGAGGCACCCGATAGAAATTGCCGAACTGAAGAAGTTTTCGATGTTCTTTGTAGAACTGTATCTGTTCTTCCAGTTCTTTCTGCTCCTTGGAAGTCATTTCCGGAAGATTGCACTCGTAGCCAAGCACTCCCAGAGAAGCAACCGCAAATCTCGTATTCAGAGGAATGTCCCGAAGCGTCTGGTGGTTCGGGCAGTCGGAAACATGGGCTCCCATAACCGACTGTGGATATCCATAACTTAAAGAATTCTGAATCGCAGCTCTTGCATAGGCATCTGTGTCGTCACTTGCCCAGATCTGAGGCATGTAACAGAGAATTCCCAGATCAAACCGGCATCCGCCGGAAGCACATCCTTCAAAAAGAATGTCCGGGAACTCCCTTGTCAGCTGCTCCATCACAGAATAGAGTCCCATGATATAACGGTGAAGCACCTCACCCTGCTGCTCTGCAGGAAGATGCTGAGAAAATACATCGGAAAAGATTCGGTTCATGTCCCACTTCACGTAGGTGACCTTGCTCTCTTTGAATACATTTCTCATAGCGTCCACAATGTACGTACAGACTTCTTTTCTCGTGAAATCAAGAATCATCTGATGTCTTCCAAGTGCCTGTTCTCTTCCCGGAATCTGAATCGCCCAGTCCGGATGGGCTCGAAAGAGGTCACTGTTCTCATTCACCATCTCCGGCTCTACCCAGATTCCAAACTGAAGGCCCATCTCCCGGATTTTTTCTGAGAGACGGGAAAGACCTCCCGGAAGTTTCTTAGGATCTGCTTTCCAGTCTCCCAGAGAAGAAGCATCATCATTTCGATTCTGGAACCAGCCGTCATCCATCACAAATAATTCAATTCCCGTTTTTTTGGCCGCTCTGGCAAGACGAAGAAGACGGCTTTCGGAAATTTTGAAGTAAGATGCCTCCCAGCTGTTCAGAAGAATCGGTCGTTCCTTCTTCTTCCAGTTTCCCCGGACAATGTGTTCCCGGACGAACCGATGCATGGAAAGACTCATTCCACGGTATCCCATGGAAGAATAATTCATCACCGCTTCCGGGCTTTCGAAGGATTCCTTCGGATGCAAAAGGAAGGTAAATCCTTCCGGATGAATACCGGACACAAGCCGCACACTTCCCAGGGCATTCCGCTCACAGCATGTATAATGATTTCCGCTGTAAATCAGATTGAACCCGTAACAATCTCCCTGTTCCTCTGTCGTCTCTGTCCCTGAGAGGAAGGTAAATGGATTGTTTCGATTGGAGGAAACTCCGCATACAGATCCATTCACTACTTTTCCATGGGTGATGGGATGGACAAAATGTTCCATTTCTCTTGTCCATGGTCCTCCAAAGGTATGAAACTCAAAATCATCCTCTGCAAAATCCACACAGCTGCTCAGAAGTCTGTGAATTTTGATCGTCTGATCCGAGTGATTGTTTAAGATGCTTCGTCTTACAATGACATCACAGTCCTCAAACACATCGTACACCACAAGAAGCTCCAGCCCGGAATAAACTCCCGGTTTCATCTGATCCCTGTAGCGAACTCGAAGTTCGGTTACCTGTTCTTTGGAGGCATATGCTCCCGGAAGTGTGTCCGGCATAGACTTTCCTTCACGAATTTCAAAATCCGCATAGCGAAAATCCGTGGTTCTGCTTCCATCCTCGAACTCCACACTGACAAGGGGCTCCCGCAAATCGCCTTTTCCTCTGGAAGACACTTCAAGGAGGAGTTCCTCTTCGGAAACTCCTCCTTCTTCAGATGAAGCAATGCTGTTTCCGGGAAGGAACTCCGTAACACCCGACAGGGCATCCACCGGAGTTTCCTCGGAAATATGTCTTCCATAATAGAGATGTTCTACAATCCCGGACGGCAGAACACCAAAGATGTAACTGCTGCCCTTCGTCTGCAAAAAAAATCTTCCATTATGATGTTTAATCATTCGTTTCATCTCCCCTGATTACGTAACGCTCTTGTGAATTTTCCTACACAGCCGTTACTTTAGTTTTCTTTTACACTGCTGATCTCAGACTTGATTTTTGCCAGAAATTCCTCATCCAGTTTGTATTTCTTCATAAAGAAAATGATGGAAATAACAAGTCCACAGAGAGGAATGATAGTCATAAGAAAATGCAGGCCAAAGATCGTTCCATCGGTCTGTACTTTTGCGTTTGTATCCAGACGAATCAGGTCGATTCCGATACCTGCGATCAGTCCGGAAACTGCAGAAGCCAGTTTAACAACAAATGTCTGGAGTGAGAATACCACACTCTCGTTTCTCTGATGATTTTTCCACTCACCGTAATCTACAGTATCTGCCAGGAAAATCGTCGTAAGTACCGTTGCCAGTCCAAATCCAACGAAAACAATGACTGCAGCCAGGCAAAGAAGAATCAGATTATAGCAGCGGAAGGTGCTGAGAAGGAACAGACACACATAGCCGAAGATCGTCGTGCTGATAGCCCCTTTCAGAATCTGCTTGCAGCTGTATTTCTGACGGAAGAATGGCAGAGTCATCATGGAAAGAATCTGTGCTCCACCGCCTACTGTTGCAAAGATTCCATAGAGATCTTTGTTTCCGACTTCGTAGCGGAAGAAGAAGGTTGCAAGGTTCTGTGTCAGATACAGAGATGCATTGAAAATAATAATACCGGTAACAACAACCATCGCCTGGTCATTGCTGATCAGAGAGCCCAGCATCTCTTTGACAGAGGCAGACTTCTGAACGGTTCTTGTACGTTCCTTCACATTCAGTACGGTAATTACAATGGCAACAACAAAGAAAATAGAAACCATAATCAGATATCTCTGATAACCCAGTTTCTCATTGCTGCCACCCATTGCGGATACAATGACAGTTGTGAGAGCTGCTGCAAGAGCTGCACCAACACCTGCACAGGAACGTGCAATGACAGAAATATTCTCTCTGTCTTTTCCGGACTCTGTAATTGCCGGAATCATGGACCAGTACGGGATATCCATGATGGTATAGGTCATTCCCCAGAGAATATAAGCAACGGAGATATATACATGAAGCTGAAGGCTTGTCAGGTTATCCGGCACGGAGAACATGGCTACAAGCACAATTGCATTAGCTATGGTACCAATGAGAAGCCATGGTCTGAATTTACCCATTTTTGTGTTGGTCTTCTCTACGATCACACCCATGATCGGGTCGTTCAATGCATCAAACACACGGGCACACATAAACAGAATTCCTGTAAATGTACCGCTGATTCCCAATACAGCGTTAAAATAAATGAGCAAAAATCCGGAAACAATTCCATATACCCAGTCCTTACCGACTGCGCCCAGACCATAGGCTGCTTTTTCTCTAAACGAAAGTTTCATGCTTATTCTTCCTCCCCATGCAATATGTTTGCCGTCATCGGCACTTCCACTTCTTCCAGACCCGCTGCCCGGAATTTAACTTTAATCTCTCCCGGAGTTCCTTTTGACCGCACATAAGTACCACCCATGCCGCCTTTCAGCGAAATCACAGACGGTCCAATCAGTTCGGCCGGTCCTTCCAGAGAAATCGCTACCGGTTCCTGATAATAAGGCAGCAGGTTTCCGTTCTGATCCTTCGCAACAATGCGGAAGGCCGCCACATCGTACGTATGTTTCTCTGTCAGTTCTTTGTGGTCACACACAACCTCCAGGTGAATGTTGGATGCCGGTTCTCTTGTCACACTCTTTCTGGTCTCTCCGTCCACCAGCGCCTCAAAACGGTAGCTTGTGACAAATCCTCCCCAGTTTCCAATATATTTTCCAAAGAGATCCACTCCATCCTGATAGCTCATTCCATGGAACAGCATCAGTCTGGCAGCTCTTGCCTTTGTCTTCGGTGACATGTTTGTCACACCCTGCTCAGACACTTCCAGCAGAAGTTTTTTGATTTCTTTCCCTGATATCCTTCTTTAGTTTCCAGCTGGTTTCCAATGAAATCACGAATTTCCAGAGGACCGTGTTCCAGGAATTTGTATGCGGATTCCTTTGGATCGAACTCTCCGATCAACTCATTGTTCTTGTAGAGCGCAACCTTCTCGGCATTTGTAAATACATGCACCGGACCGAGGAATCCACCCGGATGTTCCCCGATATCCATGGAGGAACTTACTTCCAGTACAACTTCCTCCTCCGGATTCTTCTGGCTCTGATATACAGCTGCTGCCATTTTCGGATTTCGGAACATATCCAGAACTCCGTGATAGCAGATTCTGTCACCGCTTCCAAAATCCTTATGTGTATGATAGTCGCTCATACACCATCCAAAGCTTCCCGCAATATCCGGCTGCTCTGCCACCCCGTCCAGCACCTTTGCATGACGAAGAGCATGACTCAGGCGATGTTCCTCACAGTCAAAGGTTTTTGTCGGGAACATGTGGCCATTGTACTCAGATACCAGATATCCTTTTTTCATGTCTGAAGTGATTTTGCTCTTCGGATCCACTCCCTGGTTGCTTCCGTTATGAACAAAATCATTGTATGTGTATACGTCCTCAAACAAGTGGCTCTTTCCGAAGTTTCGAACACCTCCGGTCTGACGGAACGGATCCAGTCTGTGCGCTGTCTCATTTGTTTTCTGATAAAATTCGTCATCATCCGGAGATTCATTAATTCGCACACCCCAGAGAATAATGGACGGATGGTTGCGATAC
>JAUNAE010000157.1:0-1395 GCA_030527765.1 Eubacteriales bacterium | reverse complement strand
ATACTGAAGAACCATTTCTTCCGTATTCACGATCGCCTGCTTCTTCCATTCTTCATCTCCGATATGCTGCCATCCCGGAATTTCAGTAAATACAAGAAGTCCGATTTCGTCACATCGATTGAAGAAATGATGAGACTGAGGATAATGGGATGTTCGAACCGCATTCAGACCGAGTTCCTTCTTCAGCACATCCGCATCCATTTCCTGCATAGATGCCGGCATAGCATATCCCACATACGGATAACTCTGATGACGATCCAGCCCCCGAAGACGAAGCTTCTCTCCGTTCAGATAGAAACCATCTGCCTCAAAACGGATTTCTCTGAATCCCATACGAACTGTTCTCTCATCCAGCGGCTCTCCGTCTGCAAGAAGAACCATTTCCAGATCAAACAGTGCCGGATGATCCACATCCCAGAGTGTCACATCCTGAACCGGAAGTTTCACCTTCGTGAGCTGCTTTTTAATGGCAATTCTGTTCTTCATAAGTGTCGGAAGATTTGCCGGGGTATGTTCCTTCATATACGGAGTATCCGCCGGAGTCAGAGAAAGTTCCAGAGCAAGTCTCTTGTTCTGAATTTCTTCCCATCCATCCAGTTCCATGGTCAGGTAAAGGAGAGGATTTTCCTCGGTTACTTTGCCTGTCGCCGCGTAGACATCCTTAATGGAAGATTTTTCATGAATTTCCAGATATGCCTCACGGTAAATTCCTCCATAAGTCATATAGTCGATTACTTTTCCAAAAGGAGGAATGTTCAGCGTCTCCCTGCTGTCCAGACGTACAGAGAGGACGTTATCCCCGCCGTAATTCAGATACGGAGAAAGATCTGCAGAAAAAGCAGTATATCCGCATCTGTGAATCAGAAGCTCATTCCCGTTAATATAAAGTACCGCTTCGTGTGCCGCACCCTCAAAAGTCACTGTAGCGGCCTTTCCCTGCCAGCTCTCTTCCGCCGTAAAATGGAGACGATATCCCATCAGTTCCTGATACGCCTCTTCATTTCCATAGTTAAAAGGAATTTCCGCGTTGCTGTGAGGAAGACGAACCTCTTCCATTCCCTGCTCTTCATAGGATACATTCTCCATTCCCTCTTCCCAGGTATGGGAGAATTTCCAATGATCATTCAGGTAAATCCGCTGTCTGAGTTTATTATTTTCCTTCATTCTCTGCTCCTTCTTCTGGATTTTTGGATATTTTGAGTCCTTCGAACACGACATCTTCCATCTGTCGTAAGGCTTCTTCATATGTAACATTCTGTTCTCTGAGTTCATCGCTGCCAAGAAACTCTTTCATACATCCTTCGATCATGGTTTTTAGAATCACTTCGGGAATCTGTCTCAGCGATCCCTCCGCCACTGCCATTCGGTAGAGATTCAATGTAGGTTCCCACTCCA
>JAUNAE010000645.1 GCA_030527765.1 Eubacteriales bacterium | reverse complement strand
GGTTGCGTAAATTTAGCTTCGGAAATAATGGTGTAGAGTTCACCTGTGATGTGATTAAGTATTGACGACAGATATGTATTTACACTATACCGCATTTGGGGTATTCAAAGCAAGCCCAGCTCTTTGGCCTTTTTCATGCATGATTTCTTACCGTAAATATTTGATCATACCTAAGCCTTATTTTAAGTGGACTTTGACTGCTATGACTTATTTACTTTCTGTATAGCTTTTCTATCATTCCCTGATCATCTTTACAGCCCCCATATATGTGTATTGAAATAAACCTTCTTTTTATTCTGCAGACTGATGCTGTGTGAAAGAACTTCTGCGTATTTTCCCATTTCTCCATATCCTTTCTTTTCGGATCTTAAAATTTCCTGTGCACTTAGTATGTTATAGTCTTCACCAACTGCTTTGGGCAGTTCTTCTTTCTGATGTCGTATCAGTTCCAACATGTCTCCGCCATTCAGATAGTATGCTCTCAGTTTTCCCATATTTGTTGCACCATTCACACTCCAACCCATTGGTCTCGAACTCATTCTGCTTGAAAGTACATGGCTCACATGTCCTTCTGTACTGCTTCCGATCACACCCTCTTTATGCCTTAACCTTAGTTTTGCTGCGGTCCAATTCGATAAAATATATTCACTGGCTGTATTCATTCTTTCTATGCCGTTTTCTCCATCTAAATATTCCTTTAATCTTTCTACGATTTCTTTGAATTCTGCTTTTGTCTTGTTTCTGATAGCTTCTCTCAATTCTTTTCGTGCATCTTCGCTGCTGTCTTTCATATGACTCGTTAGTTTTGTCAGATTCTTATTAAGATGATATTCATCCAGTACATACACCGCGCCAGGTATCTGCTTTATCCCATTTAGAATCCAGCTCCCTCCATCAGCATTAAGATATATTTTCTTTATCTTTTCTACTTCATAATGCTTCTCTATATATTGATAGATGTCTTTCCAGAATTCCTGATTACTTTTATCGTTGGCTGTACTGCAGAAATAGTGAGGTGCAATCAGTCGGAACCGTTTGCTTTCTGGTGCTTCGGCCTCGATTCCTTCATGGATATAAACCAGTTTTTCAATCAGACAATTATTTTTTTGCTGATTAGCGCTGGTAACTAAATCACCTTTTTTCTCTTGGAACTGCAATGATACATGATCCTCATCTGCTTCTATATACAAATATTCAACAACTTTTTTCTTTTTTAATTCTTTATCTGTAGGGAATTTTAATTGATGAATTTTGTTTTTTACCGTCTGCTTTGAGACATCCGTCATGATACTCGCTGCTTCGCCTCCTCGACGATAGGAAGTCTGTACAGCTTCCTCGAGCATGTTCGCTTCTGCATCTTCCGTAAGTCTTTGATTCCTTTCCAGTCCAAGAATTCTATCCAGAAGATATTCGTATTCTCCACTTTCTTTATTTGTAAATAATGTTTTTCTAAAACGAACCGTTCCAAGTGATGTGATCAATGATTTAACTGTATGAGATTCCACACTCCAGTTGTTTTTCCTTACCGGACTATCGATCAGCATCTGATTCATATTTTCCAATGACTCTTTAATTATTATTATACCTAACTCATGTAATTCATTCTTGATT
>JAUNAE010000644.1 GCA_030527765.1 Eubacteriales bacterium | reverse complement strand
CATGAACCGGCCAGAATCGTCTGTTGCCTGTAATATCACGAAGAAATCCATTCTCTGCATTGGTAGATCCAACAATAATGCACTGTCTTGGATGACTTTCCACATTGACTCCATAAGAGGCACGATACTTATCATCGGTTCTGGAAATAAAGGATTTTACGGTTTCCACATCCGTTTTTCGCATTCCTGCAAGTTCCCCCAGTTCCAAAATCCAGTATCCCTGCAGTTTCTCCGGTCCTGACTTATCCTTCATATCTATAAGGGTCAGACTGTCTGAGAACCAATTTCCTGCAAGTTTTGCATAAAAGGTTGATTTTCCGATACCCTGTGGACCGTAAAGAATCGGCACAGAATCAAACTTCACTCCCGGATTATAAATTCTTGCTACTGCAGCTGCCATTGACTTTCTGCTGACAGCTCTTGTGTAGGAAGTATCATCTGCACCAAAATAATCAACAAAGAGCGTTTCTACTCTTTTTACCCCATCCCATTCAGGCAGATTCTCCAGATATTCTTTGATTGGGTGATAGGCTCTTTCGGCTGCAACCGCAAGCACGGCATCCTTTGTCTTTGTCGGAGCATAGATCCCATATTTGTTGGAAAGATACACTTTCATGCTGGCATAGTCGGAATCATTCCAACCATTCTTAATCTGATCCCAGGGAAGTTCTCCCTTTGCATCAATTCCGTCACGATGGCAGTTGAATGCAATGGACGACAGTTCCGGATCATGCCTCAAAATCAAAACCAGATTATCCAGACTGTCTGCAATGACACCCTTCCTGCTGATTTCAAGACTTTTCATCCAATCGTCATTATCTGAAAAATCCTTGTTTGCAGATGCCACTCGCTCCTGCACAGAGAGTGCTTTGACCTTATCCAATGAAATCGCAAAATCGCTCATCTGCTGAAAGCTGTCACTTTCATCTCCGAATTTATGCAGACGTACTAGGTCAAAAGCATTACACAGTTTTCCTCCTGCCGGATCTGTCGCATGATGACTGTATGCAAATTTATCCTCGTATACAACTACACCTGCAGAACCCTCTCCGGGAATATAATCATAACGATTGCTTACATTTGCAGTAGGAGCATAGACATCTGACAGGAACGTATCCATCACTTCCTGGATAGAAAAGGCTCTGCAGAAAATACCTACAATACCGTTTTTCTCATAAGGATCTTTTTGGTGCTTCGTATTCACATGCACCTTGCTTTCCTTTGGAGTTGTTGGAAGAAGGGATAAATCTCTCCATTCCGGATGCTTCGCAAGCACCTCATCCGGATCAAGACACGGTCCATCGATCTCATCAAACAGATACTCTCCGTTAGACGGACAAGTTGGCCAGTACATCAGCTGATGCGGAGAGAAGGAGCATGGGTCAATCATCTCAAGCAGCTGATTGTCCGCTGCATAATATCTCGCTACCGCATTAAATTCATCAGGTGTCATATCCCTTGTCACTGGAATAATCAGTCTTTCTCTTGGAGCAGACGGTGTATGGCTGTGTGTACTATAGCAGACTCCTTTGTTTTTGATTCGGTTCTGTATATCGAAAACAAACTCCGGCGTCATGCTGTCCAGGTCATATACAAGCATAGATCGGCAGGC
>JAUNAE010000643.1 GCA_030527765.1 Eubacteriales bacterium | reverse complement strand
AGTTCCTCCAGCTCCGAAGCATCCATTGACAATATTGGCTTTGCTATCCCTGTCAATTCCATTCGTTCCATCGTGGAAAGCATCATTGAAAAAGGCTATATTGCAAGTCCCTATATTGGCATTTCCGTTCTGGATGTTTCAGAAGAAATGCAGATGTATGGCATTCCCGCTGGCGTTGCAATTCAGGCTGTTACCGAAGGTTCACCTTCCGCAGCCGCAGACTTGCAGACCGGCGATGTGATTACTGCCGTTAACGGCGCTGCAATGGACAGCAGCACACTGGTAGATTTCGTCGGCAGTTCTTCTATTGGCGATCAGATCACATTGGATCTCTACCGTCAGGGTGAAACCATAACGGTCACAGTTACCGTAGGAGAACAGATTCAGTCCGCACTGGCAAATGAAGAAGCCGCTCATTCCCAGCAGAGCAGTCAGGGACAATTCATGCAGCCCGGAAATCAGGGTGGCAACCCCTTCGGAGGTTTTGGCGGCAGGCGATAAAATCTTATCGGCTGCTATACACACTATCCATGATAGGCTGCTGGATCAATCCCCCGGCCTTGATTCCACAGGAATCTCTTAAAAGAGATAGCAAGCCGAAAGATAGCCCATCGAATCAAAACGGTTCGATGGGCTTTATATATTCATGACGCACTCATTCGTCTACTTCCAAATGGTATCCCAGCCTGCGAATCGCTACGATACGAACATTGGACCCAATGCTTACCAGTTTCTTGCGGAGAAATCCCACATAAACCTCCACATGGTTTTCCACCGCATTGGAGTCAACGCCCCAGACCCGGGCGAGAATCATCTCTTTAGAGATCACCCTGTTTTGAGATTGGAACATAAAGCGCATGACATCAAATTCCTTTGCGGAAAGACGAACTGTTTTCCCATCACAAACCAGCATACAGGTTTCCAGATCAAGCGTCGTATTTCCGCAGATCAGTCCTTCAGCCCGATTTTCCTGTCTGCGTAGCAACGCATTGATGCAGGCAAGAAGTTCTCTGGAATCAAAGGGCTTTTCCAGATAATAATCCGCTCCGGCATTCAGGCCATTGATTCGGTCCTCTACCTCACTTTTTGCAGCCAGCATAATAATGGGAGCCGAAAAATGCTTTTCACGGATTCTCTCAGCAATTTGGATCCCTTCTGCATCCAGAATCAGTAGGTCAAACAGCCCCAACATAGCACATTCAATACCGGTCTGTTTATCGTAAACCACATCAACATCAAAGCCTTTTGTTACAAGCAAGGCTTTCAAAGAGTCAGCCAGCATACGTTCTTCTTCAATCATCAAAATTTTCATATCTCTATCCCCTTATGGCATTGACCGTTTTTTATTGAACCCGAAATAACCCTTGTCGTGGCAGAGAGACAAGGGTTATTTTTCTGCGCCCGTGCGCAGGAGGTGTTGATTATCCGTAGTATTACAGAAAAGAATGAGGATGTATTACAAAGAGAAAAGTATGTTAAAATCCAGGAATCACGGGCTTCAAGAATTACAAATACCTTACCAAGAGAACCTTAATTGAGCAATAAAATCCGTGTAACAAAACTATTAATTATCATTCACATATCGTTAACAAGCATTTTTAATTAGGCTTAAGGT
>JAUNAE010000156.1 GCA_030527765.1 Eubacteriales bacterium | reverse complement strand
GAGGCTATCCGAACGGAGGTTATCCAAACGGCGGCGGTTACTATGGTTCCGGAATGTATCCGGGAGGAATGATGCCGGTTTCTGACAAGAGTAAACTGACTGCGGCGCTTTTGTGCCTGTTTTTCGGTGGCTTCGGAGTGCACAGATTTTATCTTGGACATTCGGCTCTTGGGGGAGTCATGGTTGGACTTACGGTATTTGGAATTCTGACTTCAATTCTTATTTTTGGAATTTTCATTGTAATTGGAGTCGGAGTCTGGGCGTTTGTGGATTTCATTATGATACTGACGGGAAGTATTAAAGATGCGAACGGACTGCCATTAAGGTAGAAAAATTGGGGCTGTCGAGAAATCGACAGCCCTTTTTATGTCAAAAGTATTGTAAAAAATGGGATACTTCGTTAAAATGAACTATGGTTTATATGAGACTTTGGGGAATTCCTTCCTATTTATTGTAATTAGCAGGAGGACCCGAAGACAATGAAAAAATGGACAATGGATGATGGAAACAAGGAGAGAAAAAGAACTTCCTTTTCAATCCTTATTCTTTTTTGGATGAGTTGTGCTGTTTCGACGACGGGAATTTCGGGATGCAGAGCCAGGACAGAAGCCTATCTGGAAGAGGTAACGGTAACCCGAGAGCCGGAAATCACAGAAGAGCAGGAATCATTGGAAACGTACATTTATGTGGATGTGCAGGGAGCTGTTTCAAATCCGGGAGTCTACAAGATGCAGTCGGGGGATCGCGTCTTTAAACTTCTGGAAGCAGCAGGAGGCTGTTTGCCGGAAGCATATCCGGAAGCAATAAACCAGGCGGCAGTGCTTTTGGACGGAGAGCAGATCCGGATTCCGACGAAGGAAGAGGTACAGAAGAATGTGACGGAAGATACCGGTCTTCTGACTTCGCAGGGAACAGAAAGTACAGATGGCAAGGTGGATTTGAATTCTGCAGATGAGTCAGAGCTTTGCACTTTGACAGGAATCGGCCAGGCCAAAGCAAAAGCCATTATACAATATCGGGAGAGTCATGGTGCCTTTTCTTCTATAGAAGAATTGATGAATGTAGAAGGAATCAAAGAGGGCACTTTTCGAAAGATAGAAGATGAAATCACAGTCAGATAAGGAGAGGTAAATGAGCAGAAAAGTATTGGTAGTCGATGATGAGAAACTGATTGTAAAGGGACTTCGTTTCAGCCTTGAGCAGGAGGGAATGGAAGTGGACAGTGCCTATGACGGAGAAGAAGCTGTTCAGATGGCAAAAGACAAGAAGTACGATATCATTTTGCTGGACCTGATGCTTCCGAAAATGGACGGCCTTGAGGTGTGTCAGCAGATCCGTGGTTTTTCCAATGTTCCGATTGTAATGCTGACTGCAAAGGGCGAGGATATGGATAAGATTCTCGGTCTGGAATACGGAGCAGATGATTATATCACAAAACCATTCAATATTCTGGAAGTAAAAGCGCGTATCAAGGCAATTATGCGCCGGGCAAATACGGAGAGCAGTGAGAAAGAGAAGGCAAAAACACTGGAAGTCGGTGATCTCAAGATGGATTGCGAAGGACGCCGTGTGTTTATTGCGGGCAAAGAGATTAACCTGACCGCGAAGGAATTCGATGTACTGGAACTTCTTGTGCTGAATCCAAACAAGGTATACAGCAGAGAAAACCTTCTGAACATCGTATGGGGATATGAGTATCCGGGTGATGTAAGAACTGTGGATGTACATATTCGTCGTCTTCGTGAAAAAATTGAAGTGAATCCAAGCGAACCGAAATATGTTCATACAAAATGGGGAGTCGGATATTATTTCCAGGCATAATTTATGAAGAAAAAGACAGGTATTTTTTTTAAAAGCCTTCGTTTCCGGATTCTGATTATCCTGATTATCCTTGGAATTGTGCCGAGTTTCTTTGTAACCTGGGCACTGATTGGAAACTATCAGGAACGTGCCATTGCGAACCGGACAGCGAATATCCAAAATCAGTGCAGTATCCTGTGCAATCTTCTGATTCAGGAAAATTATCTCAACGATACCAGTTCTCAGGAAGTTACAGGGAAGCTGGAACAGCTGGCGAACAGCTACAGTGGAAGAATTGTTCTTGTGAACCGGGATTTCGTGATCGTGAAAGACACATATGGAACGGATGAAGGTCAGATTCTGACATCACCCCTTGCGATTTCCTGTCTTCAGGGCAAGGAATCCAGCAAGTACAACAGCAAGGAGAGAAGGCTTGAGATGGCACTGCCCATCCAGAGCCCGGATGTTCACCAGACTCAGGGAATCATGTTGTTCCATGCATCGACCAGGGAGATCACAGAAACCATTCATGAACTGGAACTGAACAGTCTCGGAATGCTGTTTCTCGTCATCATTCTTGTGATAGGTCTGGGATATGTGCTTTCCGGCATTCTTGTGAAGCCGCTGGCCAGAGTCACAAAATCCATCGAGGATCTGACGGACGGATTCCAGAATGATGAGATTTCCGTCAATGACTATACAGAGACAGAGCTGATCACAGATGCTTTCAACAAGATGGTGACCCGAATGAAAGTGCTGGACGAGTCCAGACAGGAGTTTGTTTCCAACGTGTCCCATGAGCTGAAGACACCGATGACATCTATGAAGGTTCTGGCAGATTCTCTTGTTGGGCAGCAGGGAATTCCGGAGGAGCTGTATCAGGAATTTCTTCAGGATATTACCGCAGAGATTGACCGGGAGAATAAGATTATCACGGATCTTCTGTCACTGGTCAAAATGGATAAGAAGTCTTCCGATGTGAATATCACACATATGGATATCAATCAGCTGATGGAAGACATTATGAAACGTCTTCGTCCGATTGCGAACAAGCGCAAGATTGACTTGATTCTGGACAGTTTCCGACCGGTAGAGGCGGATGTGGATGAGGTGAAATTCACTCTTGCCATCAGCAATCTGGTGGAAAACGGAATTAAGTACAACGTGGATGAAGGATGGGTTCGTGTATCATTGGATGCGGATCACAAAGATTTCTACGTGACCGTTGCGGATTCCGGCCTCGGAATTCCGGCAGACTCCATGGAGCGTATTTTTGAGCGTTTTTACCGTGTGGACAAATCTCACTCCAGAGAGATCGGCGGTACCGGTCTCGGTCTGGCGATTACGAGAAGTGCTATTGTGATGCACCATGGAACCATCAAAGTTGCAAGTAAAGAAGGACAGGGAACGACCTTTACTGTTCGTATTCCTCTGTCTTATATAGAGTCCTAGGAGGAGCATATGAGAAAGATCAATTACAAAAGTGCCCTCCTTGCAGCGCTCCTTCTTCTTATGGTGTTTGTACCGGTAAAGGGAGCTGCGTCCTCCGAAGAATATGAGATTTATTATGTGAATCAGAGTGAGACAGAACTGAAATCCCGTCGTTTTCGACCACAGGCCGATGCGGGAGAAGCTCTGATCAAAGAATTTATCGAAGCTCTGAACCAGCAGGAGGAAAGTTCCGGTCGGAAGAGACTGCTTCCGGAGCATGTGGAGATTCAGCGCTATGTTCTGCGAGAGGGAGGAGAACTTGCTCTTGTATTCAGTGAGGGTTACAAGGAGTATGGGATCGGAAGAGAAATTCTGATCCGAACGGGAGTTGTTCGGGCATTTACACAGATTCCGGATGTCCAGTCCGTGGAGTTTTATGTGGGATCCGATCCACTGACGGATTCCAGAGGAAATCGCATCGGAGCTCTTTCAGTCAGCAATTTCTCGGAAATTGCATCGGATGCTATGGAGTCTTACCGATACGACAAATTTACACTGTATTTTACAAACAAAGATGGGACAAAACTCCTTCCGGAAGTTCGAACCGTCTATTACAAAAGAAGTATTCCGAAGGGAAGGGTGGCACTGGAGCAGCTGATTAAGGGACCTATGGAAAAAGGTCATTATCCGACATTACCGGACAGCGTAACGCTCCAGAGTATTACCATCGCGGACAAAATCTGTTATGTGGATCTGAACCGGGTATTCCGGGACAAATCACTGAATCTTTCGGATTCCCTGATTTTGAATTCCGTGGGAAATACACTGATCGCAAACACCAATGCCAACAAAGTAGAGATTACCGTGGACAAAGAAAAGGACACAGAACTTTCCGAAGGAACAAACCTGTATCAGTATATCAAGTGGAATGAAGAACTGATTGGAACGGAGGATGAGGAGACAGAGTGAGAAGACGGCCGCTGTGCCGACTCTGCCTCCTCCTTCTTTTCATCCTGTGGTTCTTATGTGCGGCGGGAATTCTTTCTCCGGGAGAGAATCCCCTTCCTCTTGAAGTACAGCAGATGATCAGCTGTCGGGAGACGAGTCGGATTGCCGGGATCTGTGGGAGAATTACGAAGACAGAGACGGGCGTTAAATTTCTTTTATACAATTCATATATTCTATTTCATTCGAAAAACAAATCCATTCAAAATATTATGATTTATACGACAGAGGAAGAAGGGCTTTTGGAAGGAGCCTTTGTTGTGCTGTCCGGAAAACTTACAGAATTTGATCCGCCGGGAAATCCCGGGGAATTTAATCAGAAAACCTATTATGCCTGCAGACATTGTTATTATCGTATGACACATGCTGTGCTTGAGACGGGACAGGAGGGAGGTCCGTCGGTTTCCCGGGTGCTTTCCGTCATTCAGGGAAAGGCATCTATGGTACTGGATGACATTGGAGGAGAGGAGGCGCCTCTTCTCGGAGCTGTTTTTCTCGGACAGAAAAGTGAAGTGGCTCCGGATATTCTGGAACGCTTTCGTATGGCGGGATTTCTTCATATACTCAGTATTTCGGGGCTTCATATCAGCATTCTAGGGATGGGGTTCTTTACTCTTTTGAAGAAATGCTGCTTTCGAAACGAGTCGGCGGCCCTCTGTTCCGGAGGACTTGTACTTGCCTACGGAATTATGACGGGCAGCAGCGTTTCCACACTTCGGGCACTGGTCATGTTTCTTGTGTGGGTGGCTGCGAAACTTCTTGGAAGAATTTATGATCTCTTATCCGCCATGTCTCTCGCATTTCTTCTGATTCTTATGGAATCACCGGCATATCTATATGACAGCGGATTCTGGATGTCCTTTACGGCTGTGGTTGGGATCGGAGGGATTACCCCGATTCTGCGAAAAGGAACCGGATGGAAAGGAAGGATCGGGAGAAGCCTTCTTAGTTCGCTTGGGATTTTTCTCGGAACGCTACCGGTTACGCTGCTGGTGTACGGGGAGTATTCAGTACTTGGACTACTGCTGAATCTGTTGATTCTTCCGACCGTCACAGCGGCAGTGTACAGTATCTCTGGAGGAATTCTGCTGGGAAGCTTCTGGAGATGGGGAGGAAAACTTCTGATATGGCCGGGAAGACTTCTGATGATGGGATATGAGCGGATTAGCCGCCTTCCGGGATATGTTCCGGGAAGTGTCTGGACGCCGGGAGCACCTGATGCATGGCAAGTGGTGCTGTATTATGGCGTGTTGGGAATGCTGCTCTTTCTTGCCTGGTCCCTGGAGAGAAGGTCCCGGGAAAGAAGAAAAGGGGAGACAAGTCTTGGGAGAAAGAGGAGGCGGAAGAAGTTCCATAGAATAATGAGTGTGTCCGTAATTTTCGGAAGTATTCTGTGTGTTGGAATTCTGGCTGTGAAAATTCCGAAAGGGCTTGCCATCACCTGTCTTGATGTTGGACAGGGGGACGGTATCGTCATACAGACCCCGGAAGGGCAGAATTTTCTCATTGACGGAGGGAGCTCCGACAAGCAGAAGGTGGGAACTTATCAGATTATTCCGTATCTTCGCAATCAGGGAATTGACAGGCTGGATGCCATCATCGTATCTCACACGGACATGGATCATATCAGCGGAATTCAGGAACTGCTGGAAATGATGGGAGAACGCCGAGTAAATTTACGGGTTGGAATGCTGCTTCTTCCGGCCTGGGAGAAGCAGAATGCATCTTATGCAAAACTTCAGGAGGCAGCAGAAAAAGCCGGAATCCCGGTTCAAAAAGTCTACGCCGGACAGAGCTTTAGGGGGAAAAATCTTCTCATTCATATTTTGAATCCGGGAAAAGAAGGTCAGACCGGGGATGCCAATGAAGATTCCCTTGTAGTGGAAGTGAACTGGAGAGGATATCGGGCATTATTTCCGGGGGATGGAGGCGAAACCACAGAGATGCGGATGAAGGAAGAAAAGGTTCTGGAGGATGTGGATTTTTTGAAAGTCGGACACCACGGCTCAAGGTATTCGTCCACAGAAGCCTTTCTGCAGGAGATCTCTCCGGAAATCGGTGTGATTTCCTGTGGAAAAGACAATTCCTACGGTCATCCTCATGTGGAAACACTGGAACGATTGAAGCAGAACAATACTGCTGCATACTGCACCATGGAAATGGGAGCGGTGACTGTGACGGTAAGGGATCGAAGAGGAGAAAAGGTTGTGAATGTGAAGGGTTATCGGTAAGGAAGGGGAAGAAGTTCTTTTTCCCTGGGAGAAAATATGGTATAGTACTGTAGCGAGCAGCTATTCGGTTATGAGCAAGTATCGGAGTGGAAGTCAATATAAAAAATACAATCTATACGAAGGAGGATTTGCATGGAAGAATTAAGAAATGAAGAAATGGAATATGTTACATTTTCTGTCACAGCAAGAGATGGCAGAGAAGTGGAGATGGCGGTTGTGGATGAGTTTGATTTCGAGCATCGTCATTATGTGGTAGCTTCTGTTGTAGAAGAGGATACCATTCAGGAAGGAATCTATATTTATCTTAGCAAGATTCACGGAGATGATTTTGAAGTAGAGCAGATTTCTGATGAAGAGGAATTTACCAAAGTCGCAGAAGCCTATGCGGCAATGGAGGACTGAGATGGAAGTAAGAAAGACAAGAGAAGAGGATCTTCCGATTGTGATGGAGATCTACAGCCACGCCAGAACATTTATGGCAGAGCATGGAAATCCAAGACAGTGGGGGGCTACCAATTGGCCGCCGGAAACACTGATTCGTCGGGATATTCAGAATGGAAACAGTTACGTCTGTTCCAAAGACGGGGAAATCGCAGCAGTCTTTTACTATGACCATGGCAAAAATGCAGAGCCGGGATATCTGGACATTGAAGAAGGATCCTGGAAAGGAGACGACTGTTACGGAGTGGTTCACCGAATTGCATCCGCAGGAACGGTGAAAGGTGCCGGAGCCTTTGGAATTCTATGGGCTTATGAGCAGAGTGGTTCTCTCCGCATGGATACCCATCCGGACAATAAGGTTATGCAGAATCTGCTTACAAAGCTGGGATTTGTATACCGGGGAATCATTCATGTAGAAGAAGACAACGATCCGCGATTTGCTTATGAAAAGCTTCCGGAATCTGCAAAAACGAAGGAGAAAGCATAAGATGGATTTTTTGTTTGTTTTTAATAGTATTTTACTGGGTGTAGGACTTGCCATGGATGCGTTCTCCGTTTCTATGGCGAACGGACTTCAGGAACCGAATATGAAACGGGGCCGGATGGTGGAGATGGCCGGGGTTTATGGCGGATTTCAGTTCCTGATGCCTGTTGTGGGCTGGTTCTGTGTTCACACCATCGCAGATTATTTTGTCGCTTTTCAGAAATTTATTCCATGGATCGCCCTGATTCTTCTTGTTTATATTGGAGGCAAGATGCTGATCGAGGGAATCCGTTCCAGAAAAGAAGAGGCAACGGAGTTTTCCGGAAGCGAAATCGCAATTGGAACATTGATGCTTCAGGGAGTGGCGACTTCCATTGATGCTTTGTCTGTAGGATTTACCATCTCCTCTTACAATGCAACAATGGCAATTATCTGTGCACTGCTTATCGCAGTCACAACCTTTATCATTTGTATGGCGGGAATCCGAATTGGAAAAACTTTCGGAACGAAGCTTGCAGGAAGAGCAACGATTCTCGGTGGAATTATTCTTATTTTCATTGGTCTGGAGATTTTTGTGAAGGGAATAGGACTGTTATAAGACATGAACCGTAATGTGTGGAAGTATCTGGCAGCTGTGTCTATGCTGCTGGATCATATAGGATACTTTCTCCTTCCGGAAACATCGGCAGTCTACTGGATCTGTCGGGTTCTTGGAAGAGTGGCGGCTCCTTCCATGTGTTATCTCATGGCGGAGGGGTATCGGTTTACCGGATCCCGGAGCCGTTATGCTTTGAGACTGCTTATATTTGCTGTGATATCACAGCCGGTTTTCAGCTGGGCGTTTTACGGAAATCCAGTCACGTTGAACATCAGTGTCATGGGAACGCTGCTTCTCGCATTCCTGGCATTGTGGTTTTCGGATGATGGACCGATTCCGGCAAATAAGACGCTTATGGTGGGAGCACTGGTGCTTTTTTCTTCTCTGGGAGACTGGGGAGTGGTGATTCCGGTGCTTGTCCTTCTGTTTTATTATTCCGGAGGCAGCCGAAAAAAGCAGGAGAAGATTTATCTGATTGCCGTTCTTGTGTTCCTTGGAA
>JAUNAE010000642.1 GCA_030527765.1 Eubacteriales bacterium | reverse complement strand
CCTATGGATCGTTTTTTTATCAAGTGTGCAACTTCATTTTACAATCGGCGAATAAGATTCCGTAATTAGTTCAGAGAAGCAAAGTTGCCTTCCCAAACAATTTTTCGATAATTCATTTTGTCGGTATCCCCTTCTGTACTGATGCACAGCACGACCGATTCATGGTTTAAACTGAGCGCTTTTTTGTATGTTTCCCATGTGCCGTCGCAGATCAGGTGATAAAGCAGTCCGATGGTAACAGCACCGCTTTCTCCGGAAATGATCCGCGCATCGTTTCCGATCGGATTTCCGAGTATCCGCATCCCATCGGCTGCCATATAGTCATCACAGGAGCAGAAATAGTCTGCGTGATGCTTCAGAACATCCCATCCGACAGTGCAGACCTCACCGCAGCAGAGTCCTGCCATTATGGAATCCAGATTTCCTTTTACTGCATGAAGTTTACCGTCGTTTGCTTTTGCTGTTCGGAAAACACAGTTGGCTTTATCAGGTTCGACAATAACGATCTTTGGCTTGTTTTCACCATAGTAATCTGAAAAGAAACCGGTAAGAGCTCCGGCCATCGCTCCGACACCAGCCTGGAGAAAAATGTGGGTCGGAATCTGATCTCCCAGTTTTTCAACGGTCTCCAATGCCATTGTCATATAACCCTGCATCACATAAGCAGGGATTTCTTCGTATCCATCCCAGGCAGTATCCTGGATCAACAGCCAGCCATTGTTCTCTGCCTGCTCTGCAGCAAAACGGACGGTGTCATCATAATTGTATTCTGTGATCTCGGCCGCAGCACCGAGCTTTCGAATGTTCTCCAGACGCTCCTTTTTTGAGCCTTTTGGCATATAAACCACAGCATTCTGCGAAAGATTTTTCGCGGCCCACGCAATTCCTCTGCCGTGATTTCCATCAGTTGCGGTTACCACCGTGTAGGTTTTGGGCTTTACCGAAGAGAGCTGCTCCATGGCAATATGCTCCTTCTGAGCAATCACCTTTCCGAGCGCATAACTTCCCCCAAGCCCCTTAAAAGCATTTAAGTCAAAGCGAAAGCTTTCATCTTTTACATAAACATTTCTCAATCCAAGATAATCAGCCAATCCATCCAATTTGCGGACAGGGGTCTCACAATACCCTTCCAGAGTTTGATGAAAGGCGCGTATGTTTCTTGCATTTTCAAAGGAAAAGAGGTCATCATAGGTTCCCTTTTTGCCGTCTGACGGGAAATTAATCATCTCCAAACTTTTCTTCATCTTCGCCTCCGCTGTGCTGTAAATAATCTTTCTGCTGTTATTATATTGTGAGAATATTCAGTTGTATACAGGAAGTCTGTTTTAAAGTGAATAATCAGAACAGAAACTATTGAAGGATCGGCAGTTATGTGATATTATTTTAGCAAATGATACAACAAATCATTTGTAGACACATCTTATTATTTTAAGCAAATTATCATTCATATCACAAATCATTCAGAAAATCAGGAAAATAAGTAAAACTCTAATTAAGAATACAAATTCATGTAGAAATCCCGGGGAATCATTGGGAGGTGCATAAGAATGGAATTAATTTTTAAAAAATAGTGCAGGAAAGCAGGAGAATCATTGGGAGATGCACAAGAATAGAATTTATTT
>JAUNAE010000641.1 GCA_030527765.1 Eubacteriales bacterium | reverse complement strand
GACATGAAATATGGACCACAGCAATGGATTGTTTTATACAAACGGCAGTTCCTCTTCCTCCTCTTTTTTCACATAGGCAATCTGAGGACCATAGGCACCGAACGATAATTTGCCGGATTTATTGCCATCGTAGCGATCCCAACCTTCGATCTTCTTCATAATGGCGCTGATCGCGTAACTGTCCTGACGTTGGAGCGAGGCCGGATCCCTGCCAAAACACTCCGCCCAAATCTCAATATTACAAACCTTAGTGCGGACCATCGTTCCTGTATTAGAACTTGCCGTAAACTCATCCCCCGATAGGAACATACGTCTTTCAGAAAGCCCCATGCTATTCCAATTTTCAGGCAGAAGCTTTTCCAGGTACTGTCTGACCAGACCTTCTCTGTCATCCGCTTCCAGTGCTTCCTGCTGCATCGCCCTGGCCTGTTCCTCTGCCTCACCAGTTAGGATCAGTTCTTCTCCTGCATGATACAAGGTCAGCGCTTCTGCCCAAATCTGATCAATTTCCGATGCATTCAAATCCCAAGGATGCATACCAGTGTGCCCTTCACAGTTCACCGGCCAGAAGCGGCGGTTCCCCGTGATGTCACGTAGGAAACCAGACATTGTATTTGTCGTACCAACGATGATGCACTGGCGCGGATGGCTTTCCACGACTGTTCCGTAGGCTACTCGAAACTTATCGTCCTGGCGGGATGCAAAGCTCTTCACGGTCTCCACGTCTACCTTCTTGATTCCGTTCATCTCTGAGATTTCCATAATCCAAAATCCCTGCAGTTTTTCCGGTCCTGTCTTATCACGCATATCAGAAATTGACAGGGAATCTGAAAACCACCTACCTGCAAGTCTTGCAAAGAAGGTCGACTTTCCAATACCCTGCGCCCCGCAAAGGACCAGGATCTCATCAAACTTTACACCGGGCTCATAGATACGGGCCGCTGCCGCCACCAGAATCTTTCTGCTGACTGCTCTGGTGTAGATACTATCTTCTGCTCCCAAATAATCGATCAGCAGTTTCTCGACACGTGCAACGCCATCCCATTCTGGGAGGGAATCGAAATACTCCTTGATCGGATGGTAAGCTCTCTCCTGCGTCACCTTCAAAATGGCACTCTTTACTTTATTGGGACTGTAAATGTGGTAGACCTGATCGATATAGACATTCAGGGAGGCAACGTCGGCATCAGCCCAGCCAGGTTTTAATGGTTTCCAGGGAAGATTCTCGGTATCCCTGATATCAATGCTGCAGGTCAGCTCGTTGTAGCAAATGCCGGACAGTCTCGGATCATGACGAAGGATCAAAGCAAAATTGGTCATCGTATCCTTCACACCACCTGTTTTATTCAGCTCCAGCATGGCCTGCCAGTTATCATCATCTTCCGCAAAGTCCTCATACGCAGCCATCTCACGTTCCTTTGCCAGCTGTAATTTGACACGCTCATCTCCGATTGCAAACTCGGTCATGGCCACGTAGCTTGGCAGCTTATGCGCCGGTGTTCCAAGCTTTGCTTTATCA
The DNA here is from genome assembly GCA_030527765.1 of Eubacteriales bacterium. Next base: position 104 of record JAUNAE010000641.1, on the reverse strand, counting down.
TCCAGACTACCAAACTTATGAACGCGGACCACATCGAACGCATTCATCAGGTGTCCGCAAGCTGGATCCGTCGCATGATGGGAATAGGCAAACTTATCATCGTA
>JAUNAE010000640.1 GCA_030527765.1 Eubacteriales bacterium | reverse complement strand
GGTTCCGGTAAGACAAGGTTTTTTTTGAAACCCAACCTTCTTCAGGCATGTCTGGGTTCTGAATCTTACCCGGTATCCCTGGTTGTAACTGACCCGAAAGGGGATATCGTCTTGGATTGCGGGCACGCCCTGTTGAAGAGTGGATACGAAGTGCGTATTTTTAATGTTCAGAACTTTAAGAAGTCCATGAAATATAATCCATTCGAATATATTCACAGCGAAAAGGATATTCTGAAGCTGACGACGACGCTGATCACCAACACCAAAGGTGATGGAAAAGCCGGTGACGAGTTCTGGACGAAGGCGGAGACACTGCTTTATTGTGCCTTGATCGGATATATCCATTATGAAGCACCGAAGGAAGAGCAGAACTTCGCAACACTGATTGAGTTTCTGAACGCCATGGAGGTCCGTGAGGATGATGAAACATTTAAAAATCCGGTGGATCAGATGTTTGAAGCACTGGAGAAAAAGAAGCCAAATCACTTCGCTGTAAGGCAATATAAGAAATATCTCTTAGCTGCTGGAAAAACAGCTAAAAGTATACTGATTAGCTGTGGAGCGAGGCTTGCTCCCTTCGACATCCAGGAGGTTCGAGACATTACAATGTACGATGAACTGTCCCTGGATACCATCGGAGATAAGAAGACGGCACTGTTCCTCATTATGAGTGATACGGATCCGACATTTAATTTCCTGATTTCCATGATCTACAGTCAGCTCTTTAATCTACTCTGTGAGAAGGCGGATGATGTATACGGAGGAAGACTTCCAGTGCATGTGCGCTGCCTGATTGATGAGTGTGCAAATATCGGACAGATCCCGAATCTGGAGAAGCTGATGGCGACGATCCGAAGCCGAGAGATTTCAGCGGCATTGATTCTGCAGGCACAGTCACAGCTCAAGGCAATTTATAAGGATAATGCGGACACCATTGTGGGTAACTGCGATTCCCGCTTATTCCTTGGTGGTGCAGAGCCAACAACATTGAAGGAATTGAATCAGGCACTGGGAAAGGAGACCATCGACACCTACAATACCTCGGATACCAGGGGGAACAGTCCATCCTACGGGACGAATTATCAGAAGCTCGGAAAAGATCTGGCCTCTGTGGATGAACTTGCGGTCATGGATGGCGGAAAATGCATTCTGCAGCTAAGGGGTGTGAGACCATTTCTTTCGGATAAATACGATCTGACGAAGCATCCGAATTATAAACTGACGGAAGGCGCTGATAAGAAGAATCATTTTGATATTGAAGAATTCTTGGATCATCGGCTGAAATTGAAGCCGAATGATAAATATGAAGTAATCAATGTAGATGAACATCTACAGCAGTAGCAAAGTCTTGGATTGAGAGATCAATTGCAAGGCTTTTTCTTTTGCCCGGAATCTGAAGCCAGCGACAGACCAGGGCGGTTCGCTAAGAAAAAAGAGGTCAAAACGGCTTTGAGGACGAGCAATACAACAAATAAAGAAGCCTAAAGAGGCGCAGGAGGATTTTGATTTATGGCATTTTTTAACAGCGCAGTAACTGTACTGCAGACACTCGTGATCGCACTTGGAGCAGGTCTTGGAATCTGGGGTGCAATTAACCTTTTGGAAGGATACGGAAATGACAATC
>JAUNAE010000639.1 GCA_030527765.1 Eubacteriales bacterium | reverse complement strand
GGTATTCACGTACCAGGCATCCACCGCATCGCCATCTCTTAGGGCGACAACATCGGACACGGATATGCTGTGACCTGTAAAGTCATCCGGAATGCAATTATTGAATCTCTCGAAGAGTTCTTCCATCTGATCCAGCGGTTCTATTTTGGACGTCTGCTTGTCTTTAGTCCACGATCTTGCAGCGTAGATCAAATGGTAGTCCTCGTAAGAAACCTTACCGTATTTTCTTACCACCTGCTCATAGCTTGAAAAAGCTTTGCCATAATACTCTGACAGATCTTCTTTGAGCTGCAAGATGGCATAGCCGTTCTGCGGGATCAATGATGCGATTACGTTCTTCGTGTTCATATTTTTTCTCCTTTTTTCTTAAATTATCTGTTTTTGAGGGGACGTTGATGTCCCCTTTTTTAGATACAAATTTTCTGCGAATGACTTGTCACTCAAGTAACAAGCGGCTCACTGTTCATCTGGAATAAGATTCCCTGTAGCATCAATATGCCCATGGAATTCCTTCTTTTCCAGATTTGCGCCGTATCCACTGCGCCGTGTTAGGGTGTATTTGACATTGTCTCCTTCTGTGTACAGACTGATTGAATACAATGCACCGTCTGGCGCGGTAATCATTGAATTGTTTTCCCACGCATAACACTTATCTTCCGGGACACCGGTTTTTTTCGCCGCCCTTTTAATCGCTTCATCTTCCGACTCCGCCTCAAAGGTGCCTAACATGGCATCGCCAAGATCAATCTCGAAAAATTCAGAATCCTTGTCATCATCGTCATAATCGATCGCATATTCGGTTCCAAATACACTACAAAGATATACATTCCATTCTTTCATAATTTTTCCGTTCATTTCTCCTTTTTGTCATCGTTAGGCGTTGCACTCTGAGCTACTTTATATGTGTACAGGATGGGTTCGAACATTCCGATGCGCTTGATAACCACTCCCTGCACAGTTTCTATTGTCAGAATTTTAGTGTTTAGCAATCGTCCCTCGATGACAACACTCTGGATCTTACGCCGCCGCGCCTTGCCAACTTCAAGCAATTCCTGTATGTCCTTGGTTTTCTTCATGCGCGATTCAGGCGTCCATGTAATCACCACCGTCACACGGCCTAACTTATACAAAGAATTCGTTATCTTTTGTATTTGCTCTGCTGTAAGGCTTGTGACGGGGTTTCCGGTAACGTGAGCATACAAATCATGCATAAATACCTCATTTTTCCCGTCTTTCCAGAAGTTTTCCATCGCCAGGTAAATCTTCTGATCAAAAGCGGATAATTTATCACTGGCATTCTCGCCACACAATGTGATGTTTTCGTCCAACGTATAATGCCATGAATATGTGTTTCCTCCTGATAACATTTCTTGCTCCTTTCTATTTTTCTGCTTTGATGTCTTCTACGAACTCACGAATCATCTCCTGGAACACATCGTTCTCAGCAAGATTGCAGTCGTGAAGCTTGAAAATATATCTTTCGGCAAGCATTTTTGCATCCGCGTCTGAAAGATCGTCAGGAAGAGTTCCTTTAACATCTTCATGACGTTTGATGTAGTCTGCATAATGATTTCGCGCATCTTCCATCCGATACTCAAGCTCCACTTCGCGATAAATGCGTTCCTTT
>JAUNAE010000638.1 GCA_030527765.1 Eubacteriales bacterium | reverse complement strand
GCGTCTGGTCTATCAGGAATATCTGGCAGATCCGGTACCGGAGAAGATGCCGATCTTAGAGGATCTTTATAATCTGCTTCGCGGACAGGATGAGCCGGAAGCACAGAGACTGGCAACCGCTCTTGAAATCTATGTAACAGGTTCCCTGAATGTCTTTAATCATCAGACAAACGTGGATATTGATAACCGTATCGTCTGCTTTGATATCAAGGAGCTTGGTAAGCAACTGAAGAAGATCGGTATGCTGATCGTCCAGGATCAGGTGTGGAACAGAGTCACGATCAATAGAGCGGAGCATAAATCCACCAGATATTACATTGATGAGTTCCACTTGCTTCTGAAGGAGGAACAGACAGCCAGCTATTCAGTAGAAATCTGGAAGAGATTCCGTAAATGGGGAGGTATTCCTACCGGTATTACCCAGAATATCAAGGATCTTCTGGCCAGTCGCGAGATCGAGAACATCTTTGAGAACTCTGATTTCATCTATATGCTCAATCAGGCATCCGGTGACAGGCAGATTCTGGCAAGACAGCTCAATATCTCACCGACTCAGTTGTCCTATGTAACCAACAGTAATGAAGGTGAAGGTCTTCTCTTCTATGGAAATGTCATTATTCCTTTTGTGGATCATTTCCCGAAGAACACAAAGATCTATAAGCTTCTTACAACCAAACCGGAAGAACAGGAGAAAAGTGAATGATTGAAGCAGTAATCGGAGTAGTCCTGGCTTTTATGCTGGGACTTATTTTAGGTGTAGCAGGAACAATAGCAACGATGTTATGCATGGCAGATCACATCGATTAAGGAGGAAATAATGAGAATGATGAGTGTAATTACGCATTTTCTGGCAATGACTGTGGGTGCAGTCATCGGATTTGTAACCCTTTGTATTCTTCAGGGTGGAAAGGGCTGTTAAGGTGAGATAAATGGCAGAACAGAGAATGAAAGCCCGGGATAAGAAAGTACAGAAAATGACCAGGGATGGTCTGGTACAGGAAAATCTCACGGATAATTCTACTGTTCGTGTCAGTAAGCGAGCCGGAGATATGAAGCTGGAGCGAAAGGATCATCTGGGCGCAGATGAGCGGATGGGAAGCCACCGCGCTGCAGCGCAGTCCCGGGACGCACCGGCACGAAACAGAAAGAGAAAGAATTTTCATACATCGACTGAGGATGAAGGAGCCAGATCAGCGATAGATAAAGGCATTGATCAGGATCTGAACCAGTCAAAAAAGAGAAAACAGGCAGCAAAGCTTCGTAACCAGGAGAAAGAACCTGGGGAAAGCAAGCTGCAGGAACATGAAAGAAGCCTGACCACCAGCAGAGGTGACAGCAGAAAAGCAGAAACCGGAGGAACAAAAAGGCCAAAACAGAAGCGCAGACTTCAGTTCGCCAGTGAAGAAACCGGTGCTGCCGATCGGGAGAAAGCACTTGATCCCAAAAGCGGCAGTCAGAAAAAGAAAGCGGATGCAAAGGCTGAAACGAAAGCAGAAGCCAGAGCGGAGGCTAAGAAGACTGCAGTAAAGGAGCATTCCAATAAGGGAGAGCGATTTACCGAAGATACAGAGGCAGTTATCGGCAGAAAAAAGTCGAAACTGACCTTTGAAGGGGAAGGGAATACTGC
>JAUNAE010000155.1 GCA_030527765.1 Eubacteriales bacterium | reverse complement strand
GATGAGAAAGAAGAGAAACATGAAAAAAATTCTTCGAAAAGGTGCAGTTGTAGTTGGTTTGGTTCTGTCACTTGTAAGCGGAACCGTTGCAATGGCAGAGGAAAAGGCTGCTCTGGATCCGGCAAACCTTGCAGATGGTGTTTATGTGGCAGAGTTTGAGTCCGACAGTTCTATGTTCCATGCAAATGAGGCATGCAAAAACAAAGGAACTCTTCGTGTGGAAAATGGAGAGATGACCTTCCACCTGACTCTTGTTTCCAAAAGTATTGTAAATCTGTTTCTTGGAACTGTAGATGCGTTGAATGAAGAGGAAATTCTTCAGCCTACCAATGACCAGGTAACCTATAGTGACGGAATGACAGAGGAAGTATATGGATTCGAAGTTCCTGTGAAGGCTCTGGAAGAAGAGTTCGATCTGGCACTCATTGGTAAAAAAGGCAAATGGTATGATCACAAAGTATCTATCAAAAATGTAGCCGAGGCGACTGAGGAAGATCAGATGCTCCTTGACATTGCAGAAAAAGCAAAAGAGCAGACAGAGGCTGAGTAATCGTAAGCTGAAGCAGACAAGAGAAAAAGGCGGAGAAAATCATAGAATTTTCTCCGCTTTATTGTATTATTATACTTCTTATTTTTTATTTCTTATATCTTATTTTACCTCAGCATCGCCGAACGGGAGTGACTCGTTGAAGTTGCGTGCGTTCTCAAGAGTAACTGCAGCGATTGCCTGAAGTGCTTCTCTTGTGAAGAATGCCTGGTGAGAAGTCAGAATCAGGTTCGGGAATGTCAGAAGTCTTGCAACAACATCACTGCTCATCATATCGTAGGAGTGGTCGGTGTAAACGTTCTCATCCTCGCCTTCGTATACATCAAGTGCAACTGCGTGGAATTTGTTCTGCTTCAGAGCTGCGATCAGAGCTTCCAGGTCAATCAGCGGACCACGGGAAGTATTTACGAGCATAACCTGATCTTTCATCATGGAAATGCTGTGCTCGTTGATCAGGTGATAAGTTCCGCCCTCACCCATAACAAGTGGTGCATGGAGAGAAATCAGGTCAGAACGCTGAAGAAGTTCTTCTTTGGAAACGTAAGTCAGAAGACCCTGCTCCTCGAGAGCTTTGTTCGGATATGCATCCCAGCCAAGGACCGTCATGCCGTAACCTTTGCAGATTTTTGCCATGCAGACACCGATACGACCGGTTCCGAGAATTCCGGCAACTTTGTTGTGAAGGTCGATGCCGAGAAGACCGGTAAGATCGAAGTTGTTGTCTTTTACTTTGTTGTATGCTTTGTGGATGCGACGGTTTGCAGCCTGAATAATGGTCATAGCATGCTCGGCAACCGCATATGGAGAATATGCCGGAACACGAGCTACGGAAATGCCGTATTCTTTTGCTGCTTTGAGGTCTACGTTGTTGAAACCTGCGCAGCGAAGAAGAATCAGACGAACGCCGCAATCGTAAAGGATACGGATAACTTCTCTTGGAGCCTCATCATTTACGAAGATGCAGACTGCTTCAAATCCTTGAGCGAGATGAGCGGTCTCTGCAGTCAGACGGCTGCTGAAATATTTGATATTTACATTATAACCATCATCAGCACCGGAAGCATCTTTGCTCAGTTCGCTGAAGAAAATGCGATCATAATCCTTTGCGCCAAAGAAGGCAACTTTGAGAATCTCAGCTTTCTTTGCTTTTGGAGAAATATCGGCGAGGAGTTTTGCAATTGCTGCAAGAGCCTCTTCTTCATCCGGGCCGTTTGCGGAAATTTCAAGTACAGATCCTTTGATAGCGTGCAGCTTCAGAATCTGCAGAACGTTATTACCGGCAGCCTTGGCGTCGTCACACTGAATGGTGATTTCACTTTTAAATCCGGTGCAGGCATTAGCGAGAAGAGCAGCAGGGCGGGCATGAACACCCTGTGGATTTTTGACAACATACTGCATTGTTTTCATAGGTATCGCGTCCTTTCTTGTGGATTGATAAATTTTTCTCATACTTGCTAAATGGATTATACACTAATCTCAAAGGGAAATGTTGCACTTTTTCGGAAAAAGGGGATTTTTGATGTTATGCCCAGAAAACAGTGCAATACGGATCACTTCATTGTATAATGATACCATATGTATGTAAGAAGAACAGATGTAATTGCGCAGACGGCTAAAATATAGAGTTTTTGTGCAAAATAAAACAGAAAGTGCAGAGAGAAAATTTATGAAGGCAGAGATTATTTCGACGGAAAAATTATTCGAGTTTCCATTGCCGGACAAAGAGCAGCTTCAAAAACTGCTGGCAGAGGAACTCAGACAGAATTCTACAAAATTCGTAGTTTTAGACGACGATCCGACAGGAGTACAGACAGTGCACGATGTCAGTGTTTTTACAGACTGGTCTGTGGAAAGCATGACAGAAGGATTCAAAGAGGATAGTCGTCTGTTTTATATCCTGACAAACAGCCGGGGAATGACAGAGGAAGAGACGACAAAGATTCATAAGGAAATTCTGGCGTCGGTTGCAGAGGCGGCCAGAATCACCGGAAAATCCTACCAGTTCATTTCCAGAGGGGATTCTACCCTGCGCGGTCACTATCCATTGGAGACCCAGCTTCTCAGAGAAGGTTTGGAAAAACAGGGCGAAGTGATCGCCGGGGAAATTCTTCTTCCTTATTTTAAGGAGGGAGGACGTTTTACCCTGCAGAATACACATTATGTGAAATATGGTGATCAGTTAGTCCCGGCAGGTGAGACGGAGTTTGCAAGGGATCGAACCTTTGGATATCGGGCGTCTTCGATTCCGGAATATGTGGAAGAAAAGACGAAGGGTGCTTACAAAGCGGAAGAGGTGACTTGCATTTCTCTTAAAGATCTTAGAGAGCAGAACTTCGAGAAAATTTGTCAGCAGCTTCGGGAAGTGAAAGATTTCGGCAAAGTCTGTGTAAACTGCTGTGATGATTGCGATCTCATGGTATTCTGCATTGCCCTGTATCGTGTGATGAGAGAGCCGGATCATAAGGGATCTTTCCTGTATCGTACGGCAGCAGGTTTTGTAAAAATTGCAGGCGGCATTTCCGATCAGCCGCTGTTGACAAGAGAGCAGATGGTTACAACACAGAAGGACGTGGGTGGAATCGTTGTCGTTGGCAGTCACACTGCAAAAACTACGGCACAGCTTAAGGAACTTCTGAATCTTCACACCGTTGTTCCTGTGGAATTCCATTCCGGCATTGTGCTTCAGGGAAAAGAAGCTTTTGAGCAGGAGATTGCCCGATGTGTGAGTCTGGAGGAGGATCTGATTCGTCAGGGAAAAACCGTGGTCTGCTTCACAGAGCGAAAACTTCTGGAGCTCGAGGGGGATACGAAGGAGAGTGCTCTTCTTCGTAGTGTTGCGATCAGTGATGGAGTCCAGCGCCTTGTAGGAGATCTGAAGGTGCATCCGGCCTTTGTCGTTGCTAAGGGCGGTATCACATCCTCTGATGTGGGAACGAAGGCATTGAAGGTGCGGAAAGCGAAAGTTCTCGGACAGATTCAGCCGGGAATTCCGGTTTGGCAGACGGGAGAGGAGAGTCGATTCCCTGAGATCCCGTACGTGATTTTCCCGGGAAACGTGGGAGAAGAGCAGACCCTTAGAAAAGCCGTGGAAATCCTGCAGGGGATTTGAAGATCAGGTGACAAGGAACGATCTACAGAATTCCTTGAAGACCCAGAAAATAGGCATTTTCTGGTACTTAACATTTTGTCACTACACCATTTTGTTTTGAAATGCAGATAGAGTCTGGATGTAATACAATGTAAAATAATAAGCCAGAAATCAATAAGAACTGAGAATTCGATGAAGAGTCCTCAGTTTTTTTGATGGACACATCTTGTAGTGTATATCGTATATGATATAATAGAGGAAAAGAAGGAGGAGAGAATAATTTGAGTTGGAATATAGAATTATATGCAACTGAGAACGGCGAAGAACCCGTTATGATATTCTTGAACTCTTTGCCAAGTAAACATCGAGCGAAAGCAATCTGGGAAATTGATTTGTTGGAAGAACATGGATTGTCTTTGAAAATGCCATATGTAAAAAATATCCAAAGGGAAAAATATAAGGGCTTGTTGGAACTTAGAGTCCAGCAAGGAAATGATATTTCACGTATATTTTATTTCCTTTCGATAGGAGATAAATTTGTACTTCTGCATGGTTATGTGAAAAAGGATCAAAAAACTTCCAAGAAGGAATTAGAGACGGCACTGCGTTATAAAGAGGATTATATAAGGAGGTTTGTGAATAATGGCTGAATTAAGAAAATGGAATCAGGTGAAAAAAGAATTGTTGACTGATCCTGAGACAGCAAAAGAATTTGAGGAACTTCGTACACAGTATGAGGTGATTTCGCAAATTATTAAGGCTAGAGATGAGCAGGGAATCACACAGGCTCAGCTTGCTGAAAGAACTGGTATCAGACAGAGTAATATTAGTCGATTGGAAGGTGGTAATTACAATCCATCTCTCGAATTTTTGACGCGAATTGCAAAAGGACTGGGTATGGAATTGCATATTGAATTGCGCCCAAGTCGATAGAATGAGGGGAATAGTTGAAAGTACAAGAAGTAGAAAAGATGAGCCTCCGGCGGATCGCAGAGTTCGGCAGAAGAAAGGTCAAGCTTAGATGAAAACAAGAAAAAGTCTCAACGTAGTAGTGTGTGTAATGACTTGTCACACCTATGCGCTGAGACTTTTTACATTTCATCGAATCATTTTATTGGATTAAGAAAGCGACGATACGCTTGTCCCCTGCTACTCCGCCAGAAGTGCGGCTGCGGATGCTGCATCAAATGTCACGGATGGAACGTGATCTACTTCGATCTGATAGAGGGCATTTGCAGCGAGATGTTCTGCAGCCTGCTCAAGATTACGGATACCGGAGGTGCCGGAATATCTCTCGATGACAGCGTCTACCGCGTCATCGGTGAGCGTGCATTCCTGACTTTCCAGACCGATTCGTTTCAGAGCCTTCGGAAGAGAGAAACGGTTGAAGATTTCTTTTTTCTCTTCTTTGGTGTAGTCCGGAATGTCGATGACGGCAAAACGGGAAAGAATCGGTGCACTGATTTTGCTCTTGTCGTTTGCTGTCGCAATTGGATATACGCCGACGGTCGGAATTGTACATTCAATATAGTTGTCGGTAAATCCGAGGTTGTCCAGAAGTGTCAGGAGAACATCGGCAGGGTTTCCTTTGCCATTACCTGCAGTGGCTTTGTCAAGCTCATTAATAATGAAAACAAGATTGGATTCGCCGGCCATGGAAAAGGCTTCAAGAATAATTCCGGGCTTTGCATTGGCGTAGACACGGGAAGAACCGGTCAGCTGCTCCGGATCATTAATGGAACTCATGTCAAGGGTGGTCCATGGAAGTCTCAGAATTCTTGCAATGGCATAAGCAATCTGGGATTTTCCGGTACCCGCAGGACCTGCCAGCAGAAGACCATAAGAAGGCAAGGTGTGGGTGCGGTTAATCTGAATAATCGTTTCAATGATACGCTGTTTTACTTTTTCCATACCATAAAGTTCCTCGTCCAGAATACGGCGGGCGAGAACCGGGTCGATGGATTCGAAATAATCGCTCTTCCACTGAACATTCATCATAATAGAGAGAGCACGCTGTGCATGACGGCGTTCCTCCGGGCTGACTTCATTGGAACGGGCAACGACAAGATTGCGGCGGGCCCAGAGCCGAATGTTATCCGGGAGCGTTTTGCCGGCACAAGCCATGAAATCAGTGATGCTCTGAATGCTGGTAAGCTTCATATCATCGCCATCTGGTTCTTCATCTTCAACCTCCGGAGAGTCCGGAGCCGGACGGCTGGCCAGAAGACGCTGAATCATGAACTGAAGGAAGCCATCTTCGGCGGAAAGCTTGTTCGCACCACTGAAAAGAGTTTCACGGATTTTGTAGACTGCGTATCCTTCGGCAGTATTGGAACCGGACAGACGGACATGGATTCGGTTGCGTCCAAGCCATTGAATCAGACTCACGAAACGACTGTCGATTTTGAGAATGTCCACCTGAGTTTTCTCACCATCCATCTCGAACTCGAAAGAGGAGCGAACTTCCGGATTGATAAAGATTCCCGCAGAGTGATGCGGCAACTCGCTAGAAGTTCTGTCCAGAACAAGAATTGGTTTCTCCGGAGAAGGAGTATCGTTCTCTGTGTCAAATGTTGTGTAAGTACAAATATTCTTCTCCTGGGCAGCAGGAGTAGAAGGGGAGTTGAAATCAAAAACCGGCATAAGAGACCTCCTGTGTTTATTTTATAGATTGTTGAAAATATTCATAACTTCTTCGCGGGTTGCGAGGTTCTCAGAGAAAGCACTCGCACTTCCGGCAGAAACGCCCATGCGGAAGGCAGTTTCGTAATCTTTGGTTTCCTCCCATCCGGCAACGAAGCCGGCAACCATGGAGTCGCCTGCCCCAACTGCGTTGACAAGAGTTCCTTTTGGAGCAGGAAGAGCATGAACGCCGCCATTTTCGTCAAGAAGAACAGCGCCTTCTCCTGCCATAGAAACGCAGATATTTCGAGCACCTTTTTCCTGAAGTTTGCGAGCATAAGGAACAACCGATTCCCGGGTCGTAAGTTCTACAGAAAAAAGTTCTCCAAGTTCATGATTGTTCGGTTTGATCAGGAATGGATGATACTGGAGTACTTCAAGCAGAAGATGACTGGTAGCATCCACGACGAAACGGATTCCTTTGGACTGCAGTCTTGACATAATGTCGCCATAAATTGTGGATGGAAGACTGGAAGGAATGCTTCCTGCAAGAATCAGGGTATCCCCTTCCTGAAGCTGATCCAGCTGCTCCATGAGAAGACTCAGACTATGTGCATCAATGACAGGTCCAAGGCCGTTGATTTCCGTACCATCGTAGTTTTTCAGTTTCACATTAATACGGGACATTCCCTCCGGAAGCAGGATAAAGTCCGTATCCAGATTCCATTCCTTCAGGGAACGAATGATTTCCTGACCGGTAAAACCGGCAGCGAATCCAAGTGCTTTGTTTGCAATTCCGAGATTCTGCAGTACCATAGAAACATTAATTCCTTTGCCGCCCGGGAACATCTGCTCCTTGGTGGTTCGGTTTGTTTCATGCAGTGCAAAATTCGGAACGGTGAGAATATAATCCAGAGAAGGATTAAAGGTAACCGTATATATCATTGTTCATCCTCCATTTAGAAATAAAGATAGGACCATCTTACCACAAAAAAACAAGAATTCCCATATCCTCTATATAAGGAAACGTATCGAACCGAATTGAGAATATCCCCTTGACGCCTATTGCAATTGCAAGGAAGCTTTTTTATAATAAAGTGGTGGACTCGCAGAACTCGATTCGAATATAAGCGGAGGACACTGGCAGCAGGTGAATGACAGAACAGGGAAGAGAGGGATTCTCATGAGTGAAAAAATCGCAGTAGTGGCTCTTGGACATAGAGCACTTGGAAATACACTGCCGGAGCAGGTAGAAGCAACAAAAAAAGCAGCCAAAGCAATTGCAGACCTTGTAGAGGAAGGAACGCAGGTGGCGATCTGTCATAGCAACGGACCGCAGGTAGGAATGATCCACACCGCAATGAATGAGTTTGGAAAAGCGCATCCTTATTACACGTTTGCACCGATGTCAGTCTGCTCAGCAATGAGTCAGGGATATATCGGATACGATTTGCAGAATGCCATTCGACAGGAACTTCTGTCCAGAGGCATCTACAAACCGGTCAGCACCGTACTCACCCAGGTAGTCATTGACCCGTACGATGATGCCTTCGCAGAGCCGGAGAAAATTATCGGCCGTGTTCTGACCGAAGAAGAAGCAGAGATGGAAGAGCACAAAGGCAACTTTGTTACAAAGACAGAGGATGGTTATCGCCGTATCGTTTCCGCTCCGAAGCCACAGAAAATTGTGGAACTTGAGACAATTCGTACATTAATTAATGCAGGACAGATTGTCATTGCTGCAGGCGGCGGCGGAATACCGGTCATGGAGCAGGGAATCCGACTTCAGGGTGCCAGCGCAATTATCGAAAAAGATTTTTCAGCCGGATTAATGGCACAGGAATTGAACGCAGATACACTCATGATTCTCACAAGTGTGGAGAGAGTCAGCCTGAATCACGAAAAGGAAGATGAGGAATTCCTGGATCAGATTACAGTTGAAGAAGCCAAGAAGCATATGGAAGAGAACCAGTTTGCACCGGGCTCCATGCTTCCGAAGTTTGAAGCCGGCATTTCCTTTATCGAAAAAGGAGAAGGCCGCAGAACAATCATAACAGACATTCCTCATGCCAAAGATGGTTACAGAGAAAAAACAGGAACCATCATTCGCTGAGTTTGATAACCACTCTCAAATCAAGAGACTCATACAATATAACAGTCCGATGGAGAAATTCTCTGTCGGACTGTTTTACTTTTTCCCCGTTTTCGAGAGCTTATTTCTCACTTGAAAAGACAGGCACTAAGACCAGAGCGAATACAGATTCGAAGTGACGATAGCGAGGCTTTCGTCAGGACG
>JAUNAE010000154.1 GCA_030527765.1 Eubacteriales bacterium | reverse complement strand
GCCGCCGAAGCCGCCACTATTTCCGCCTCCGCCGAAGCCGCCGGAACCGTTATTAAAACCTGAAATTCTTGTTCCCATGTTTCATCCTCTTTTCCTTACACATCTTATGTACTTATGAAGTGAAACGGATCCATTCCTTCCGCTTCACCTCATGTTCTCATCTGAACCGTTCTTCAAAACTGATCAGTTTACTGAGAAATGCTGATACTCAAAGGAGGTTTTGCCCTCTTCAGCTGCACCGGCCCAGCTGAATCCGTTGTTTGTAAATGCCGTCCAGCAAACATCATTCTCGTTGATCATATGAGGATCGTTCGGAGCATTTGCACGGTCTACATAATCCTGGCACTCTTCGGCAGTTTCAACAGAAGCACCATCTCGTACATCCGGATTCTCCAGCGGGTTCACATCAATCGCCAGTCCACTGGCATGACCGGAAAGATTTTCCGAAGTTCCCTGCGGTTTCTGCGTGCGATAGTTAAAGCATGTTGTGTTATCTGCCGCAATGGATTTCTGATCAGCGGTGAAAGCATTGTCCCCCTCTTCCCAGAAATCGTCGATCAATTTCATAGAACGGATCTGGTACTTCTGGGCAAAGAGTTCTTTGAACACATTGATATACTCTTCTGCGAAATCGGCCCCTACAATCAGCTCACCCACGCAAATCTGATCGTTAAAATCATAGTGAAGCACTCTTACAAATTTAAGAGAAGTAATCTCCACCTGTGCACTGTCCGTTCCCGGATAGGATTTGCCGAGAATTCTCGCATACACGGAATCTGTTTCCTCCGGCTGAATCTCATAGGATGCAAAATATGCTCCCCAGAGTTCTTCCCAGAGATTTCCATCCGGATCCTGAAGGTTTGCTGCTTCTACAATCTGATCTGCCGGAAGATCTTTCAATTTCTCCGGTGTCATTCGATTCTCTTTCAATTGTGTTTCCTGTTCTTCTCGTTTTCTTTGATTCTCCGCTTCCTGCTGCTCGATTTCACGATTCATAGTATTCATTTTACTATCCATGTTCTCGAGTTCTGTAAGCGTTTTTTCACCTTTCTCAACAAGCTTCTGGTCATCCGCCAGTTGTCTCCGAAGGCTGCGATTGTGCAATCCGAGAAAAATACCCACGCCAAGGATCAGAACACTCAGAAGAATCATGATAATACTTGTTCGAATTCTATCATTTCTATTCATATCTTTTTACTCTTTTCTTAGTTCTTATGCTCACTGGCCATCCTCAGATCCATTCTGGGCATCTGTAGTATTCTGGGAAGCATTTCCGTCTGTTTCCTGTGAGGTGCCTGTTTCAGAAGGCTGATTCTCACTCGCATTGTCCTGGGTTTCTGCAGAACCATTATCCTGGTTTAACTCTTCGGAAGAAGCATTTCCCTCAGCAGAATTTCCTTCCTCATTCTGCAGAGAAACATTGCTTTCAGCACCGGACTGATCTGCATTCTCCCCATTCGGGGACTCTTCTCCCTCCGGAGACTGCTGCACGGTTTCTTCTTCCTTTTCGCTCTCCTGAGTTTGTTCACTTGCTTCCTGAGTTTCGGACTCAGAATGATTTACCGAGCCTACGATTTCATCATATCTCGCCTGAAACTCAGCTAATTCCGCTCTCTTTGGATCCATCTGTTCTTCCAAAAGACGATTCAGTTCATTGAGATCCTCGCTGTCTGTTCCAAGATAGTCCTGCATTTTCTGTGTGCGTTCTTTGAGATCTTTGGCTTCTGTAGACAATCCATGGAAAAACAACTGTCCAAGGAAGCCTAACCCGATCAGACTTATCATTGTGAAAACAACGAAACATACACGGATTTTTTTTCTAGACATGCAATGTTATCTCCTTTCTCACATAAAGTCCTGATCGTTTCCGCCGGATAACAGCATAAAGATCATCGTAATTACTGTTCCAAGGAAACCTGCTGCCACCAGAGACATTCCGACAATATTTCCAATATGTGAACCAATTTTGCTGTACAGGACGCTGAATACAACGACAGCTGCTATTCCGAGAACAAGAAGAATTCCTCCCACAACCAGCGGAACTACCACCTCCGAGGCGGATTGCTGTTTCTTGACTCCGTATTTCTCCTGCCATTCCTTCGGAAGTTCCCGTATTTCACGACGAAACCCGTTTTTTTCTAGGATTGCCTTGTCCTCTCTGCTGAGCTGAATGTATTTTTTCAGCATCAGATCATCCGCAAACAGTCTCGGATTCTGTTTTGATGCCCTAAGGATCTCCATAAGCAGTGTTTTTCTTGCAGGAGTAAGTCCATAGACACCCTCGTCATTGTATCTCTGATCCAGATATCTTTTAATAACTGCAAGCATACTCATAGCTGTTCCAAGACGGTTCTCATGGGTAAGAGCTCCTGTAGACAGCTGAGTTATGTTATTCAGATCAAAATCTGCGGATCCTGTTTTCTCTTCATACATCTGTTCCGCAAGAAGAGCCACATTCAAAAGATATTCCAGGGAATGTTTGTCCGCTCTCAGATGCTCACACTTTCTTTCAAGGAAGTGAAGATATACTTCTTTCCATGTCCAGTCCTGACACTTGATCATCGCATGACGCATGGAAATAAATTCTTCTGTCACGGTATTGTCCGGAAGTTCCAGAAATTCTACCAGAGTATCCAGTCCCTCCCAGGAAGTGCCAAGTGGAAGAACACCCATATTTTTCAGAAGGAGGACATCCTCTTCCTGTAATTCCACAGCTCTTCTTGGCTCCTGTTTGCCGAAGTATACATGAATTCCCTTTTGCACCGTCTGATAGAAGGTGCGGTCAAGAGAACAGGACTGCAGTTTCTGCATCTCTCTGCCAAAATACTGGCAAAGATTGTGGAGATTATCCGGAATTCTCTTTGTTTCCCCATAGGCTTTTACAAGAGTGAAATACTTGTCGGATGCGTTCGCAACTTCATCCGGCTTACTAAGGTCGAAAGCATCGATGGTGCGAAGAATTCCGTCCCTGACTTCCTCATCCTGGAAGACCATAAAACTTCTGTCAAGAATCGGATCTTCCTGAGATGTCAGCTGATACTGCATTTCTACCAGGCAGCGTTCTTCCGTATTCAGTTCGTTGGCAAAGAAATTGCGCTTCGCATCCACCGTTTGCTCTAACTGATATCTCTTATACAGAAGCTCGGCTCCTTTTCGAACCTGATTTTCTTCTCTGCAGTAACTCAGAAGTTTGCGAAGATAGGAAAGATCTGTCTTGACCCATTTTCCGGCAATTTCCATGTTGCTCCACTCTGCAAGATACATCGCTTTGTGGAAGAAAGATCGATGGGCACGTTCCTTCAGACGTCCTTCCCACTGTTCGAAATAACGACGGAAATCATTCAAAGCATCCAGGCTGCGGGTAGATACAGAGATCTCTGCAAAATGCTGATAAAGAGGTTCCCACTCTCCCTCAAGGAAGCGTTCCTCTCTACCAACTGCAAAATACACCATCTGTCCGATGACCGCACTTCCCAGAGGTTTCTTGTATTCCATTCCGTAGGATTTGAATACGTTCCAGAGAGCAATCAGGCATTCCGGATTGGAAGCGTTCTTCTTCTCTTCTTTTTTGATCAGAGTGAGGGCATCTTTCATTCCGGATTCATTGCCGTAATATACGAGATAGAACAGGCTCCGATAAATTTCCTGACGACTTTCCATTGGAAGATGCTCATCTTCCAAGTGTTCTGCAAGAATCGAAACAATTTGTGAACAGTGTCCCCAGTCACCCTGCTCCAGGAAAATCCGGTGCCATCCGGTAAGAATCTCAAGAATTTCTTTTTTGATGTTCTGGCTTCCGGAAATTTTGGAAGAACGAAGAACTTCTGTGTAGAAATCCATAAGGGATTCGTTCTCGTACCACTTTGTTGCCGTATTGGCAAGAACGGATTTGTTGGCCCGGCTGATTTTGTCAAGAACCGTCAAATCTTCTTTTTCGGCCAGTTCATAGATGAAAGATACTGTGTCATCCTCAGCTGATCCTTTATAGGTATCCTGAACGAGAATTTCCACGGAAAGATTCTTAAGTTCCTCCGGATATTCTTCTCCGGAAAGCATCGCAAGAAGTTCTTTCTCCAGCATCGGGTTATTTGTAGGCGCCATGCTCTCCTGACGAAGGGCAGACTGCGCAAGTGCAATTCCCTTTGGATACCAGCCGGATTCTTCACTGTAACCTACCAGTTCGGAAAGCAGATGACTGCGGGTCTTTACATCTGCAAAATTGCTGTTGCTCTCTCTTAAGAGCTGCATCACAAGAGTGAATTTTTCCGGGGAATGATCCACATCTCCATCACCGAAGATGGAAACATACTCCTGAAGGAATGACTGGATTCGCTCAGTGGAATTCAGATTATTCCAGAGGAAGGATGCGAAATTTGTGTCAAGATTCTCCGGAAGATAGCTCTGCTGATTCTCCAGGTCAATGACATAGTATCCCTTCTGCACCCATTCTCTTGTAGGTGCATTTTCCATAAATACCAGATGATAACCATCCAGAACCGAAGCATCCGGATTGGTTCTTCCGCCTGTCGTTGCATTCAGCTGTCCCGCAACAAAGCTAGGCAGAAGTTTCAGCGTCGCCACAAGAACTTCCTCTGCATAAGGATTACCGCCGGAAGCTTCCCATGGTGTGTTGAACTGTTTCGGAAGAACGACAAGAACCTTTTCAGATCCATGTCCTGCATAATGACTGTTGGAAATACGGTGCAGAATTCCGGAAATATAGTCGATAAACAATTCTCTTGTAAATCCGGCTTTCTGGAATACCTGGAAGGATGCTTCTTTTGTGTCGTGATGGAACAGAGAATATTCCTCACTGGCTTCAATTCTTCCATTTTTTCCAAGTCGATAGGATTCCTGAATTCGTTTCACAATGGATGGATAAGGTTCAAAGTCCTGAAGTGCAAGGCAGGACTCCGGATTTGCAAGAAACTGCTCCTTATCCTCTCCGGAAATCAGGTAGTTTGTAGAGTAAGTGAAATCACGGAACTCACCGCCTCGTCCACCCTGACTGTTCTGGTCAGAATGAAGACGATAAGAACGGCAGATCAGTGTGAGCTGGCGATTGATACGGCGGATTTTCAGGACACCGCGGTAAACACCGCTGAATTCATCCGGAACCGGACGAGTATCTTCCAGTGTACTGATATCTTCGCATTTCTGTGCAATTTCCTTCGCCTGCTCCTGACGCCGAAAAGCGTCCACACGCATGGTAACGGTAGTGCTGTCGGCAATGGCAGCTGTTTTTGAGAAATATCCCTCCATACAGCGGGAATACACATGTTGAGCAATCATCGGAATAGTCCTTTCTTCTTTTTGCCGGTATTGTTTTCAGGTTCCTGAGGCTGCATAGCGGAATACCAGTTTTCGGCAAATCCGGTTCCCCAGGCTTCCATAGCCTGAAACTCATTTCCAAGATAAGTCGGAGCATAGAATGGCGGAATGACATGCAAATCCATTAAAAGCCAGATCAGCGGCTCTTCCACACGAAGCGGACGGATTTTCATCCAGTTGTCAATTCGGTTACCACGAATCTGAACTTCACTTCCAAGAGCAGAAAGAGAAACATAATAAGGATCTTTGAATGTCGTATCAAGGAAGGTGGTAAAGGAATTGGACAGATAGGTGATACAATTACGAGTGGACATATTCATTGGACCATAGTATTTCTCGTAATAATTGATTCCCTTCTGGGGTCTGAAGTTCGGTGCGATGGTCGGCTGATTCATAGGAATTCCAAGCTGAGCATAATTTCTGCGAAGAATATCCTGTTTTGCCAGAGCAACCACACTTGGTTTGTTGATACATCCAATCTGTGCAGTGATGCAATCCATAATAGCTTCACGCATGGAACTCAAAGAACGGCGAAGACCTTCTGCATTACGTCCTCCGAAATACTGTTCCGGAAGACGATTGTACACACCTTCCAGAGTCTCCGGGTCTACCATCATAATGAATCCGTCCGCTTCTTTGAACTGCGGAACGTTATTGTCCATCAATTTGTCTTCCTGCTGTACAGAGAGCATCTCACCTCGCATATCAATGAGGCCCAGGAGGCATTGCTTATTGACAACCGTAGAATTCTCATCTGCGGCATAGCTGACTCTGAGAAGATACGGCTCCTTCTGAAGCTCTGTAGTAGTAGCAGGAAGGGTATTCTGTGTTCTGATTACACTTGCAAAGCTCTCAAATTCCTGTCCAACAGCTCCAAGATGCTCGAAAGTCAGAAATCCCTGTGGCAGCGGATATCTCTTACCGGAAAGGAGCATATGAAGAATGGTCAGGTACACGGTTTTACCTGCGGAGCTTGGTCCCATAAGGCTGATCAGATACATAGGCAGTTTTCCGGCCAGCGGAATGATGGCTTCATGGCAATGAGGACAATAAAATTTCCTCATAACACCGCTCATTTTTTTGCCATTTACATCAAGATCCCGTACTACAACGGAATTTACGAGTTCTTTACGGTACTCCGGATTCTCCCAGATATCTCTGGAGACCGTCACCGGAAGCGTCTCCTCTTTCTCGATGACATTCTCTTTGCGGAGTTCGGCTAAACTCTTGTACAAAATCTGCTTTGTAGATTTCTTGCGTCTGGAAGGAGCATCTGCAAGTTCAATATCTCCATCCATGATAATATCTGCATCGGATCCCTGCATGTACCCCTGGGTTTTGATTTCCTCAGGTGCGATTTTGAAACAACGCTCTTCCATCGTAATGGTACTCATGCAGTGAACACATTTTATTGGATAATATCCCATCTCTTTCCTCCCGAATGATATTTATTAATGTCTGCGGAATCCCCAATGAGGACCGGTTCTTCTCTGATACTCCTGCAGCATCACATTGTATGGTGCGCTAGTCTGCAGTTTCGGGTACCCCTCCAGAAGCGGGAAAAAGATATTGTCAAATCGATTTTCTCCCATCTGTACCTCTCCCGGAATGGTAAATCGAAACTTCACAGTTCCATATGTATACTCATAATACAGAAGTCCCTGAGGAAGTTTCTTATCACTTCGAATCCACAGGGAAGTGCTTCCGTTATTCTGTACCCATGTCCATTCTACATTGGCATTCCCGCAGTAAACCTCACACAGAAATTCCGGATGTCTGCTCATCTCCTGAATGTCATTCTGAGAAAGGGAATACCCGCTGTCTGACATAAAAATCAAAAAGCGTACTTTTCGAATCTCCTGAAATGGAATCATAATATTTTGAAAATACGCCTGAATCTGATGATCAAGACATTCCGAATAAGATCTCTTCTGAGGCATATTCAATTCATCTTCTTTGTAAATCCAGAAAAAATTCGTGGTATCCCCATAATTCCCCGGCTCCCATCTGAAGTGAAATCCGTTCTGATTAATCTGAATTCCCTGAATTCCTCTGAGTGGCTGATAATTACTCACTAGACTCCTCTCCTGTCTCTCCAATAATCTGCTTAGCGGTTAATCGGTCCGATACACGGACAATCTCAAGACGATCATCCAGTGCACCTTCTTTGGATGCAATCATATAAGTTTTCTGATCAAGAATCTTGCGATACAGGAAGTTTTCCTGATTACCCATGATATAGAGCTTCTGAGCGGCACTCTGATCTGTACCTTCGATCAGACGAATCGGATACAGCCAGCTCTCACCCAGCTTCTGAATGAGCTGTCCCATATCTGCAACGGCAAGATTATTCAGTTTCGTTGTCATGTATTTCTCACGGCTCTCGATACTTCCACTGACAATTTTTCCGTAAAGTTCCAGAACCTTATCGTAAAGCGTTTCTGAGATATCCTGTCGATCCTGGAAATATTCACAGAGGATCTGCTGATATCGAAAATAGGCTTCTTTTACTTTTTTGCCCTCAGACTGCGAGAACTCTTTCATCCACATCTGTGCCTCTTCCTCCGGGTCCGACACATGGACACCTCCGGTTGTAAGAAGAAGCTCTGACTGTCTCAGACGCTTAATCTGATTTCGAATTTCGTTTTCCATGTCCTCCAGACTGATTCTGAGACTTTGCTTCTTCTGTCGGAAGGAAGACATATGAGGGTTCTCTGCCTGCATGGCATTTTCTGCGATTTCTGTATGAACCCGGTGAAGCTGACCCACAAGCCATTCCTCACACTGTGGTCTTAAATCTCCTCCCAGAAACATCTTCATAGGCAGAACATTCATGTTCGGAACTTTATCGAGAATTTTGTCAATGTTCTCCTCCAGATCATCCAGAGTGTCCAGAGATCCTGCTTTGGACAAGAAGTACTCCTCATAGAAGGACGTCCACCACTCATCCTCGATCTTCTCTTTATCGGCACTGATCGGATCCAGATAATATTTCCTGCAGAAATCCATAAGAAACGAGGAATACTGTCTTGAATCCGGGATCGGAATCGTACTGTAAATTGGTGCGGTTAATATATTAAACTGAGCATCGTGGGGAAGACTCTCCAGACGTTTTTTCCAGAAGGAATCGTGATAAAACTTGTGACCCCAGTTCTCATAAATCTTATTCTGGGGATAAGGTCCATCAAGAAAGTTTTGATGGACTGCCAGGAGACGATTCAACATAATGGACTGTACCGGCTC
>JAUNAE010000153.1 GCA_030527765.1 Eubacteriales bacterium | reverse complement strand
GAGGATATTGACGAGATCATTCGCAAACTTATCAAACGTATTCAGGATCTCGCTGAACTTCCCAAGATCACTCTGGATCAGAAGGAAGAGATTCAGGCAATTCGTAATATTTACGACTCTCTTACGGATGAACAGAGGGAACAGATTACAAATTACGAGAAATTCAAAAAGATGGAAGAGGAACTGAAAGCTCTTTTGGGCGAAGCCTCCGATGAGCTGACAGACGGATCTGACATCGATGAACTTGCCTCCCAGATAGGAGATGCCGTATATTATACGAATTATGTGTCGAACCTTCATGCAGGAAAAGAATTTTACCTGAACAGTCTGAAAGACAACTATGGTCTCTCTTTTTCGGATGATTTCGCAAAGGTGATGAATGAGATCGAGGAGGAGTATAAGGATAAATATAAGCTCCGGGATGTTTCTGATCAGAAGAGTGCTAAGACAACATCCTCTGAAGATGTACTGCTTGTCCGTAACTGGCAGGATATACTGGCAATTTATGTGTACGAAGAGATGCTGGATGGAAAGTCATCCTTCACTCTGGACTCCTCCGCAAAGAAAGATTTATCCAAAATCTTCGCAGAGATGAATCCGGTAGAAAGAAACAAATCGGATATAACAAAGGTGGCTTATGGCAATCGTCATATTAACTACTATATTAAGAAACATAACGTGGATACAGACGGCAGGGAAGTTCTCAAAAAATACACTGAAACCGACTGCAAGTTGTTATGTGCGGTTGTCACCGCATCCAAAGGCTTCGTCCGCGAGAGCGTAGGAGAGAATGTTTCCGAAGAACGTGTGAACGTTATTTCAGCGGCGTATTCTCTGATTGGAGAAGTTGGCTATTTCTATGGCGGAAAGTCTAATGTGATTGGCACAGATGACAGTTGGGGACAGGCGGAAAAGGTAACGGCGGAAGGAAGTACCAGTACCGGTACCCTGAGAGCTTATGGCCTTGATTGCAGCGGCTTTGTGACCTGGTCAGTAATTAATGGATATCAGAATACGGACATGCAGGATGTAATCGGTGACGGTACTTCTGAGCAGTGGGAGAAGGCAAATGTTGTCAGTGAAAAAGATGCTCAGCCGGGAGATCTTGTGTTCCTTGCCGGCCCGGAGCGTACCGGTGCAGACAACCATGTCGGCATCATCTGCGGTAAGACCGATGCCGGTGACTGGATTGCCGTACATTGTTCTTCTGCCAAAAACGGAGTTACCGTAGGAGAGGCTTATAGCGCAAGCTTCCGCTATATTCGTCAGCCTTCTTTCTATCCTTCCGAAAATGAAATGCAGCAGATGGCAGCTTCCGGTTCCGCAGTTTCTGATCTGCTTACGGATCATGGAACTGATGGAGAAGATTCCGCACAGGTTTCTATGATTGTTCTTGTGGATGATGCGGATGTGGAACCGTTTGATCCATCAGAGCTTCCGGCTCATGCATCTGTTTCGGCAATTCTTCAGACGGAAGATACGGATACAGAGACTTCAGCAGCATCTGTACCGGAAGAGGAATCACAGGATGCGGCAGCCTCCAGTGATACAGCAGAGACAACGGAGACTCCGGTGCTTGTTGACAATTCCATAGTAGAGCCATTCTAACCACAACGATTGGCGGATATGTAAGTTCGCGTCGCTTCTTGCTCACCATGGAGTCGGAAAACTTAAGAACATAAAAAAAGAAGCAGCTATCCAAAACAGGGCAGTTGCTTCTTTTCTTTATGAATCCCGGATAATTTTTATCGATGGATTCCGGATAATTCTTCCTCGATCCATTTGTGTGTATCGTAGTTGTCTCCGAAGAACTTAATGATCACACCGTAGGGCTCGGCATCACTGGAGAATGCGTTGGCTTCATCTGTATCAACGTGCATGGCCAGTCGATAGCTTCTGCTGACACGTACAACAACATCTGCATAGATGACGGTTCTGCCGTAACTTTTTGTGAGAACAAAGACTTCGTCGTTGTCACGCACACCCTGCACAAGGGCCTGCTGGGGTGTCATATGGATGTGGCGCTTGGCGACAATCAATCCCTGCTGTAACTCCAGAGATCCGTTTGGACCGATGAGTGTACATCCGGGAGTTCCGATAATATCTCCGGACTGACGAATAATTCCCGGAAGTCCGAGTTTGCGGCTGTCTGTCAGAGAGACTTCGATCTGTGTATCAGAACGAAACGGCCCGAGAACCGCTGTCGCAGGGAAACTTCCTTTTGGACCCTGAATAGTCAGTCGTTCTTCGCAAAGATATTGTCCCGGCTGACTCAATTCTTTGGTATAATGTAACGTAGAATCTTCTCCAAACAGATAATGAAAATCCTTTTCCGAAAGATGAATATGTCTGGCGGAAGTTTCAATAGGAATTTTGATACTCATGTTGTCGCATACTCCTTTAAAAATTCATTGGTACTAGCTTATCATGGAGATTCTGAAAAGGCAATGCAGATTACAGTTTTTCATGGAGGGAATGTTATGAATAATCAATTACACATTCGAAATCGTATGGTTCGATGGATAGGGCTGCTTACTGTGGTAATTCTTCTGCAGTCGAATATCTTTGGCACGTCTGCAAATGTATATGCCTGGGGAGAGCCTGCAGAAGTAACGGCTCTTAGAAATGAGACAGAGCAGGAAGATGAATCCATCTTTGCAGGGCACTGGATGTATTATTACAAGCAGCTGTCTGACAAAGAACGAAAAGTTTATCGGGAAATGCTTGCAAGTATCCAGAACTTTGAAACAGAATTCTATGTGACTTCCGGTGATACGAATCTAATCAATCGAAGTTTCATGGCATTATTGTATGATCACCCGGAACTTTTCTGGGTACATAACAAGGAATCTTTTTATACAGAGTCCTACAGTGATCAGGACTATGCTGTTTTTACTCCCCATTACACGTATAATCAATCAGAAGCATCTCAGATTCAAAACTCCATCGAGCAGGCTTATCAGGATCTACTGAGCCGGATCCCTTCCGATGCATCAGATTATGACAAAGCAATGGAGATTTATGTGTGGATCGTGGATCACGTATCTTATGTGTCCTCTATGGATGATCAGAATATCGCAGGTTCTCTGTACAATCATGAGGCTGTCTGCGCAGGATATGCTTCAGCTTTTCAGTATTTCGCGGAAAGACTGGATATCCCCGTCATTTATGTGTCCGGAGATTTTACGAGAGATGACGGTTCCACCGAAGGACATGCATGGAATATTATTACACTTGGTGGTGAGAATTATTATGTAGATGTCACCAATGGGGATCAGCCGGATTTCTTTGCAGGGGCGAGCGCTCAGCTGGAAGAACATAAGACAACAATGATTGATTATCTCTGTCCGTTTCCGGAGGAATATGAGGCTGTTGCGAGATCGGACATGGATTTTGCAATTCCGGAGTGTACTTCCCATGATCTGAACTTCTATGTTAAAAATCAGGCAAGCTTCTCAGATTATGATTATCAGACGATTTATGATTTCTGCAAAATGAGAATTGATAATGGAGCAGCCGTTGTCCGGTTCAAATTTGCAACGGATGATGCTTTTCAACAGGCGTTGTCTGACTGGCAGAACGGCAGCGGTCCTTCGGAAATTGCCAATTACTATATGGAAAAAAACGGTTTGACAACCATAAATTATTATTCAGGAGTGCTGAAACAGTTTAAAACCTTCTACTTTATGTTCTGATGGGATTTGACTATATGTTCGACAACAGGAAAGGAGTGATCATTTATGAATTTTGATTTTAACGGCATTTTAACTAGAATGCTTGTGATTTTTGAGCGAATTCGCTCTATTGAGGAACTGACTACGTTAACGGTCGTACTGTTTGGCGGCATGTTTCTATTTGGATTTTTGAATTGTATTCTGGGGTATCGACTACTCAGATTCTGGGTTATGGTTGGAGGTTTTGCCATTGGCGCCTCTGTGACCATGCTTCTTGGAATGAGTTTCGGTGTGGAGTCCAGAAAAACACTGTTTATTTTTGCTTTTGCAGCAGGTGTTGTAGTTGCGCTGATTGCGTTCCTTATATATAGAGCCGGCATTTTTCTGCTTGGAGCAGGGCTTGGTTCTTTGATTGTCACGTATTTGATTCACCCAACCACCTCCGCACTGTTTTTCCTCTGTGTGCTGATTGGAGTGGGAGTTGGTATTTTGACTCTGAAATTTGAAAAAGAAATTCTTATTCTGGCGACCAGTCTTGCGGGAGGAATTCTCGCCGGATTCGCTCTGGCGAAGCTGATTTCCATGAAAGAGGTTCCATACGGACTGCTCTTTAGTCTCGGATTTGTGCTGTTCGGTGTATTGATTCAGTTTCTCACCAATCGTGTATCTGATGATGAGGAGGAAGAGGAAGAAACGGAAGAACTTCCACGACAGAAGAGAGCTTCGGATACCTTTTTCCCGAATTCCGCAGATGACGATGATATAGAGTATGATCCGGAAAATGATACATATTACAATGTCAATGAACGGGAGATGAATCCTCGGAATTTTGCAGGAAATACGGATGTTCCAAGAGAACAGACTCTGGAAAACATGAAACAAAATCCTCAGGGAGTTTACAGAGATCCCAGACGTCGATAAAATTAAGTGATAATTGCACAAAAGAGAGAGCTTCTCATCAGGGATGCACCCTGATGAGAAGCTCTCTCTTTCGTTAATCGAATTCTCGCAATCCGCTTTCTCTATTTTGATTCGGAGAATTAGTTGTCCTGCGCGTCTTCTTCGTTTACGGTGTATACATGGCGCTTCTTAGCCATTTCATCGCTTTCCAGATACTCATCGTATGTGGTGATCTTATCGATCATTGTTCCGTTTGGAAGAATTTCCATAATACGATTTGCAGTTGTCTGAACAAACTGATGGTCATGGGAGGTGAAGAGGATAACACCCGGGAATTTGATCAGACCATTGTTCAGTGCCTGAATGGATTCCATGTCCAGATGGTTAGTAGGCTCATCCAGAAGCAGAATGTTTGCTCCGGAGATCATCATCTTGGAAAGAAGGCAGCGTACCTTCTCGCCACCGGAAAGAACTTTTACACGTTTTACGCCGTCTTCACCCGGGAAGAGCATTCTTCCGAGGAAACCGCGAACGTAGGTTGCATCTTTGATCTCAGAATACTGGGTCAGCCAGTCTGTGATGGTAAGATCGTTGTCGAATTCTTTGGTGTTGTCTTTCGGGAAGTAAGTCTGGGAAGTTGTGATTCCCCATTTGTAATTACCTTCATCCGGCTCCATCTCACCAACGAGAATTTTGAAGAATGTGGTGATTGCCTGCTCGTTGGAACCGACGAAAGCAACTTTGTCTTCTCTGCCAAGAGTGAAACTGATGTTATCGAGAACTTTTACACCGTCGATGGTTTTGCTCAGATTCTCAACACGAAGAACTTCGTTTCCGATTTCGCGGTTTGGACGGAAATCGATGTATGGATATTTTCGGCTGGAAGGTTTCATGTCATCCAGAGTGATTTTTTCAAGAGCACGCTTACGGGAAGTTGCCTGTTTGGATTTTGATGCGTTCGCACTGAATCGGGAAATGAACTCCTGGAGCTCTTTAATCTTTTCTTCTTTCTTCTTATTTGCCTCTTTCATCTGTTTTACAAGCAGCTGACTGGACTCAAACCAGAAATCATAGTTACCTGCATACAGCTGAATTTTGCCATAGTCGATATCTGCAGTCTGTGTACAAACCTTGTTCAGGAAGTAACGGTCATGGGATACAACGATGACGGTATTGTCGAAGTTGATCAGGAACTCTTCGAGCCACTCGATCGCAGGAAGATCCAAGTGGTTGGTAGGCTCATCGAGAAGAAGAATGTCCGGATTTCCGAACAGAGCCTGAGCAAGAAGAACTTTGACTTTCTGGCTTCCGGTCAGATCTGACATCTGTGTGTAATGGAACTCTGTATCAATACCGAGTCCGTTCAGAAGAGTAGCAGCATCGGATTCGGCTTCCCAGCCATTCATCTCGGCAAACTCGCCCTCAAGCTCACTCGCACGGATACCATCCTCATCTGAGAAATCTTCCTTTGCATAAATTGCCTCTTTTTCTTTCATAATTTCATACAGACGTTTGTTACCCATGATAACGGTATCAAGAACCGGATAAGCGTCATATTTGAAGTGGTCCTGCTGCAGGAAGGACAGACGCTGTCCCGGAGTAATGACAATATCTCCCTTTGTCGGCTCAAGCTGACCGGAGAGAATCTTCAGGAATGTAGACTTTCCGGCACCATTGGCACCAATCAGACCATAGCAGTTTCCTTCTGTAAACTTGATATTGACATCTTCAAACAGAGCTTTTTTTCCAACTCGCAGTGTGATGTTGTTTGCTGAAATCATATATAATACTCCTTTTTGAATGTGAATTAGCAACCATGAAAATTAGCATGGTTACAATAATTATTTCTATTTATAGTTTCAAAAATTGTTACAGCCGCATACCATTGTACCCGAAAACGAGGAATTTGCAAGCTCTTTTCTTAATAATAAGAAATTTTTCTTTTTCCACGTTTTGTTTCAGAGACAGTGTACCTCTCATTCGATAATTCGCTTGATTGTCAATGAGACGGGCAGAATCCGCCGGAATACTGTTAAAACTAACATATGGACAAGTTATGGAAAAAAGGATATCATAGGCTCAATTAACATAAAACAGGAGAGTGCCGGCATGAAAAAGACAAAACTGTTTCTGATCGGGTTCATGGGCTGCGGGAAGAGTACCATTGCTTCCGGTATGCAGTCGAAATTTCAGATGAACCGCATCGAAATGGATCAGACAATTGAATCTCTTCAACAAAAATCAATTTCTCAGATTTTCAGGGACGAAGGAGAAGACTATTTTCGCAAACTTGAGACAGATCTTCTTAAGAGTTTCCGAACCAGGAAGAATCTGATTGTATCCTGCGGCGGCGGTGTACCCATGAGGGAAGAAAATGTCCGGGAGATGAAAGAACAGGGAGTAATTGTGTGGCTTACAGCTGCACCGTCTACCATTTTGAAGAGAGTCCGAAACAATCATGACAGACCACTTCTGGAAGGACATATGACAGAAGAATATATTCAGGACATGATGGAAAAGCGTGAACCGGCTTACAGAGATGCTGCGGATCTTGTAATCTCTACAGACGGAAAAAGCCCATTGGAAATCGGCAATGAAATAATGAAAGAATTTCGACACATTACAGGAAGATAAGAGGTTATGATGTTTATTACTAGAGAGTGTGACTATGCGGTTCGGGTCATCAGAGCCCTTGGACAGAATGCGCGATTGAGCGTTGGAGAAATTTGCGAAAAAGAGGAGATTACCGCACCTTTTGCATATAAAATCCTGAAGAAACTTCAAAAAGCCGGAATTGTCAAAGGCTACCGTGGTGTACACGGAGGATATGTCCTTAGTCAACAGCCGGACGAGCTGACTCTGTTTGATATCTATTCTGCAATTGACAATGATATGAACATTATTGACTGTATGGATCCTCATTTTGGATGTCCGAGAGATAACCATTCCAGAGGCATTACCTGTCTGGTTCATAGAGAACTTGTGGATATTCAGCAGGAGTTCTGGAAGCTTCTGAAGAGAAAAACCCTTCAGGAGATTCTTGCCGAGGGAGAACAGTCCTGTAATTGTATGTAAGAATGTACAAAAAAAAAGGAATCTCGTTGCGCAAATTTCATCCCTTGTGCTATAATACATGTGGAATTTCAGGCACACTTGTGCCCTGAGAGATATTTCATCAATAACTGTTTTACGAAAACGTTAAGGAGGAAACGAAAAAATGGCAAGAAAGATGAAAACCATGGATGGTAATCATGCTGCTGCTCATGCATCATATGCATTTTCAGATGTAGCTGCGATCTATCCTATCACCCCTTCATCTGTTATGGCTGAGGCTTCAGACGAATGGGCAACCCAGGGACGTAAGAATATTTTTGGACAGGAAGTTCAGATTACAGAGATGCAGTCTGAGGCAGGTGCTGCAGGTGCAGTACACGGCTCCCTTTCCGCAGGTGCTCTTACTACTACTTATACCGCATCCCAGGGTCTTCTGCTGATGATCCCTAACCTGTACAAAATTGCCGGTGAGATGCTTCCGGGTGTATTCAACGTATCCGCTCGTTGTATCGCTTCTCACGCACTTTCTATCTTCGGAGATCATTCCGACGTAATGGCATGTCGTCAGACCGGATGTGCAATGCTCTGTGAGTCTTCCGTACAGGAGGTTATGGACCTTACACCTGTTGCTCATCTTGCTGCAATCAAAGGCAAAGTTCCATTTATTAACTTCTTCGACGGTTTCCGTACTTCTCATGAGATTCAGAAAGTTGAAACATGGGATTACGAAGATCTCAAAGATATGGCAGATATGGATGCAATCAATGAGTTCCGTGCAAACGCTCTGAACCCGAACCATCCATGTCAGAGAGGTTCTGCTCAGAACGGCGATATCTTCTTCCAGGCAAGAGAGGCTTGCAACCAGTACTATGACGCTCTTCCGGCAGTAGTACAGGAATACATGGACAAAGTTAATGCTAAAATCGGTACAAACTACAAACTCTTCA
>JAUNAE010000637.1:823-1635 GCA_030527765.1 Eubacteriales bacterium | reverse complement strand
CAAAAGGCCATGTGGTCCATGTGCCTGATCGCCATCCAAGATATCCAAATCAAAGGTTTTTCCACCGGCCATCATACCCAAAGGAGCTGCCAGACTTTTATACGGTTCGCTCCGCTCCCATCGTCCCAAGATATCCAGCTCTTCCACTGTCTGTACACCATATCCCTGTAAGAACGTAATCGCAGAAGGAACCGATGCCTCTGCTTTTTTATCTTTCATCTCTATTGCAGCCATTTTTCTTGTAAATGATTCCAACTGCACCTGATGCACTGGTTCATCCGGTTTGAAATATACCCGTTTATCATAGCTTTCTCTTGCAAATACATATGGCTGTTCTGTCAGATTAATCATATACTGGCAAGTCTGCGGTAGATCATAGACACTCTCAGAAAGAATAATCGTCGTAATTCCAAGATCTGGATTATTCGCTACCAAATCATCATAAATAGCTTCATCTTGGAGCAGTTCCTGATTTTCTATCACAATAACATAATGAGGCAGTTGTAATTTTTTCTCTTTTGAATGGTCACTGCTCGTCTCAGCTTTTCGTTGCTTAATCGTATCTGACAGCATTTCCGATACTATATGTCTTCGTTTTTCGTCGAACGCAATGTATCTTACCTGTCCTGATTCATCCCAAATATGTGGAAGCCATCGAAGCACTCCCCAGTTTCCAAGGGAACCGTTTTCAAAAATTCCCACCAGTCTGACATCTCTATAATTATGCTGTGTTGTCATTTCAACAATTAAGCTGCGCAGCTGATAAAATACTCTGTCTCTTGGTCCGATAATTCCGACCGTCTGACTGCTTA
>JAUNAE010000637.1:0-813 GCA_030527765.1 Eubacteriales bacterium | reverse complement strand
GATTCTTACCGGAATATTGTCCACATACCGAGTCTCCTCAATAATCTTACCTGCAAGCTCTTCCAGTTCATCATCCATCATCTGAAAACCATCCATATCTCCTCGGCTCTTCACCTCGACACAAAGCTCGTTTTTTCCAAGACCAAGCCGTACACTTAGAAAATCCGAATCGCTAGACATTCTTTCCCACAGATTTCGTTTCACACCATCTACTGTAGCTATGCAATCGATTGGCACAGGATTTTCCTCTGTTACGATTCGTCTCTGGATATCTGCAACCTTCTTTATTCTCGCTTTCTGATCTGCAATATATGCCTGGTACCTCTGCTGACGCATTTGTTCATATTCTTCCACCTGGCGCTTTTCTTCCTTGCTCATCTTGCCAAACATCGCCATATTCGCAATCGGTGAAATCATTCCCATTGACCTTGCAAGCAATGCTGCCGGCGAAATCATTCCTGTTGCCAGACTTGCTGCCATCATAGCTCCTGAGCTCAGCAAATATGCCCAGTTTCCTCTTCTTCCACCCGGCATCTTCATCGAACTAGGTGCGCTGGATAAAACAATTGGTTCTGTCGGCAGCTCTTCTCTGATTCTTGGTGACAAATGGTATTCTAGATAAAGCGCTTTTGCTACCGGTACCGAACTGGATTTTTCAGCAGAACCTTTAACTTTTGGAGCATCTTTAAGAAACTCTTTGCTTGCCTCAGATTTCTTCAAAGTATCGGATAAACGCAATCCATTTCCAATATTATCGAAATAAAGTACTCCGTTTTCCAATGTAAATCGAAATGTATAGATAGACAGAACATC
>JAUNAE010000152.1 GCA_030527765.1 Eubacteriales bacterium | reverse complement strand
GTATTATCTCATGAAGACTGAGCGATAAACAGACACCGACTATTTACCATTTACGTGGGGACGGGGCTTAAGATCCAAAACAATAAAAATGTGACAAATGTCATAATAAAGTTATTACATTGCACATTTGCGACGAAAAAAATCCTGTGTTATTCTTTCTTTACAATAAATCGTACAAATTTTTCAAGGAGGACGTATCAAATGAAAAGAAAAGTGATTACCGCTATCGTATGTGCATCTGCTATTGCAATGCTTCCAACATCTGTATTCGCAGAGGGTAAAAAATTCGGTTACACATGTATGGATGGAACAAACCCATTCTTCGTAACTATCGAGAACAGAATGAGAGAGATCGTTGAGGAAAAAGGCGATGAGCTGATCGCAGTTGACCCGGGAAACGATGTTACCAAACAGATTCCTATGGTTGAGGACCTTATCGTTCAGAACCTTGATGGTATGTTCATGAACCCTGTAGATGCAGAAGGTATCATGCCTGCAATGGATCAGCTGAAAGAAGCCGGAATCCCTGTAGTTGGATTTGATACTGAGATCGCAGATCTTTCCTATCTTGTATCCTACGCTGGATCCGATAACTACAACGCTGGTAAGGTTTGTGGTGAAGATCTTGTTAAAAAATGCCCGGATGGCGGAAAAATCATCGTTCTTGATTCCCCGACCATGCAGTCTGTAACTGACAGAACAAACGGATTCCTGGATGCTATCGATGGCAAGGGATTCGAAATCGTTGGACAGCAGGATGCAAAAGGTAACCTTCAGGTTGCTCAGGGTCTTGCAGAGGACCTTCTGACCGCTAACCCGGATATCGTAGCAATTTTCGGTGGAAACGATCCGACAGCTCTTGGTGCTCTTGCAGCAGCAAAAGGACAGAACTTTGAGAATATCTTGATCTACGGTGTTGACGGATCTCCGGATATCAAAGCAGAGCTTGCAAAAGGTGATTCTCTGATCGCCGGTACCGGTGCACAGTCTCCTGTAACCATCGCTGAGACAGCAGTTGATATTATGTACAAATATCTTGACGGTGAAGAAGTAGATGAAAGATATCCAGTAGAGACATTCCTTATCACAGCTGATAACGTAGCAGACTACGGCACAGACGGCTGGCAGTAATTCGATTCAAAATCCCAGAGGTTGTGAATCATTACCTTATCGTTTAAATATCAGAATGCCATTCTCCCCCCACGGGGGGGATGGCATTTTTTATGCAAGAGCTTTGCCGGAAAAGAAAGAGGAGCTTCTCCGGAGGTCTTGCATGAATTTGGCAAACAATCAACAAACATGAGAAAGTTACAGGCGGGTGAGTATATGAGCGAACACGTATTGCTTCAAATGAAAAACATACATAAATCCTTTCCTGGCGTCAAAGCACTTCAGGCGGTGGATTTTGAGTTGCGTGCGGGAGAAGTTCATGCACTGCTGGGTGAGAATGGTGCCGGAAAATCCACATTGATTAAGGTTCTTGGCGGAATTTATATTGCAGAAGAAGGCGAGATCTTTATTGATGGCAAACCAGTAACCATTGATGGTGTTAAAGCGGCTCAGGAGAATGGCATTGCGATCATTCACCAGGAGTTGGTACTGGTTCCCCATATGACAGTGGCAGAGAATATTTTCCTTGGAAGAGAACCGGGCGGAAAATTCATCAAACGGGAAAAGATGAACAGAGATGCTCAGGAGTTGCTTGATAAGTATGGATTGAACTTTAAGGCAGACACATTAATCAAAAATTTGACAATTGCACAGCAGCAGATGGTAGAGATTATCAAAGCGATCTCTTATAATTCCAGAATTCTCGTAATGGACGAACCAACTTCCTCTATTTCTGACAAAGAGGTAAGTTTCTTATTTGAAACAATGCGTACCCTGACTGCGAATGGTGTAGGAATCATTTACATTTCTCATAAGATGAGCGAGCTTGAGCAGATTTGTGACCGAGTAACGGTTATGCGAGACGGAACTTACGTAGGAACCGAGGTCGTGAAAGAGACGAACAAAGATGCCCTGATTGCCATGATGGTAGGACGTGAACTGACAAATTACTACACAAGAGACTTCCTGAAGGAGAATACGCCGGTTGTACTGAAATGTGAGAACATTGATGATGGAAACATGGCAAAAGGAGCATCCTTCGAAGTGCATGCAGGTGAGATTGTCGGATTTGCAGGACTGGTAGGTGCCGGACGTTCTGAGACCATGAAAGCTATTTTTGGTTTGACCAAAGGAAGCACCGGTTCCGTATATCTGGAAGGCAAACCTGTGAACATCAAATCTCCGGTAGATGCTATGAAATACGGAATCGCTCTTGTTCCGGAGGATCGTAAGCTGGAAGGTCTGTACAAGGTACAGAGTGTCAAATTCAATTCCACGATTGAGGTTCTGAAGGAATTTATTCACGGTATGCTTGTGAACCGTGCAAAGGAAGAAGAGATTACACAGAAATATATTGACCTTATGGCAACAAAGACACCAACACAGGAGCAGAAGATTGGAAATCTTTCCGGTGGAAACCAGCAGAAGGTTATGATCGGAAGATGGCTGGCAACCTCTCCAAAAGTGCTGATTCTGGATGAGCCAACCCGAGGTGTAGACGTCGGAGCAAAGGCAGAGATTTATTCGATTATGAATGAACTGGCAAAGACAGGAATGGCAATTATCATGATTTCCTCAGAGATGCCGGAGATCCTGAATATGAGTGACCGTATTTATGTCATGTTGGATGGTAAAGTAACTGGATGCTTCAGTCATGAAGAAGGTGTTACTCAGGAAAAAATTATGAATTTGGCCGCTAGATAAGCGCGAGGGAGGAAAGTTATGCAGCGAGCTTTGAAAGGTATTAAACAATACTTTATGGAAAACCTGGGAATTATCATTGCTTTATTGGTAATTTGTATTTTCCTGGCTGTTTTCCCAAAAACAAGCAGTATTTTCTTGACACAGAAAAATATTTTTAACGTATTAAGACAGATTGCACCGAACGTATTTCTGGCATGTGGTATGCTCATGGTAATTATCCTGGGCGGTATCGACCTTTCCGTAGGTATGGTTATTGCATTGTCCGGATGCTTTGCAGCAGGATGCGTATCCCGTTATGGTCTTCCGATTCCTGTAGCAATTATCATCGGTATTCTGGTTGGTATGATTGTTGGTATGTTCAATGGTATCTGGGTTGCCAAAACAACTATCCCGCCGTTTATCGTAACTCTTGCTTCTATGAATATTTCTAAAGGTCTCGCACAGGTTTATACAGGTGGATCTCCGGTGCGAGTTGTAAACGATGAGTGGCAGTTTCTTGGTGCAGGATATGTTGGACCGGTTCCGGTTCCGGTTATCCTTATGGCAATTGTTCTTATTCTGACAGCGATTATTCTGAATATGACCCAGCTTGGACGTCATATTTATGCAGTAGGTGGTAACCTTCAGGCAGCAAAATTCTCAGGTATCAATACATCCAGAGTTAAATTTCTGGTACACACTTATTCTGGTATTATGGCAGGTCTTGCGGGTGTTGTTTGGGCTTCCCGTATGTACTCCGGACAGCCAACCGCTGGTGAGGGTGCTGAGATGGATGCCATCGCAGCAGTAGTTGTCGGTGGAACTTCCATGGCCGGTGGTTCCGGTAAAATCGGCGGTATGATCATTGGTGCGATTATCATTGGTGTTTTGAACAATGGTCTGAACCTGATGAACGTTAACACCTCTTGGCAGTACTGTGTAAAAGGTCTTGTAATTCTTCTTGCAGTATTCACCGACTATATCCGAAACAGAAAAGGTTGATGAAGATATCCTTCAAATAACGTGATATAATAAAGGGCGACAGTTCAGTCGTCCTTTATTGTTTCTTGGACTGATGAGCTGATTGATTTTTTGAAAAGATTAATGAGCTGAATAGTATCAAGATAATTAAATTTTTTTGCCGGACATGATAAACAGGAGCAGATATGAAAAAATCAGTCATTATTGGGATAGGAATTACCGCCGTATTGGTCATCGGGATTGTATTTATTCCGCGAAAGGTTATTAACAATGCTGCATCCACAGAGAGACCCCCTCGTCTGTTTGGCAGCACTTACATGACAAGAAACAATCCGTTCTTTGATGTTCTTCAGGAGTCACTGGAAGAAGTTGTAGAGGAGAATGGAGATATTCTGATTACGAGAGATCCTCTGCAGAATCAGGAGAAACAGAATGAGCAGATTTTTGAAATGCTGGATGAAGGAATTGAACTCCTTTTCCTGAATCCGGTAGATTGGGAAGCTGTTCAGCCGGCAGTGAATGCCTGCAAAGAGGCGGGAGTTCCGATCATCAATATTGATACACGGATCAAGGATCAGAATGCAACGGTGACATATATTGAGACAGATAATTATCAGGCAGGTCAGGAATGTGCCAAGGATATGGTGAAGCGGCTGGATCACGCAAAAATTGTGATTCTGGATAATCCAATTCAGACCTCCATCAGTGATCGTGTGCGGGGCTTCAAGGATGTCATTGAAGGCAATGAGCATTATGAGATTATTTTTGAAAAGGCAAGTGATGGAGAACTGGAAGTTTCGGCTGCGGTTATGGCAGAGTATCTGAAGGCAAATCCGGATGTTCACTTTGATGTATTGTTTGGAGGAAATGATCCCTCGGCTCTTGGAGGACTATCAAGCCTTCAGCAATACAAACGGGATGAAGGAGTGCTGGTCTATGGAGTGGATGGCTCTCCGGATTTCAAAGCGATGCTGGATCTTGGATATGTGACAGGTACCAGTTCCCAGAGTCCAAAGGAGCTTGGCCGTATGTCCGGTGAAGTTGCCTATCGATGGCTTGATGGAGAAGAGGTGGAGCCGTACATCAGTCTTCAGAGCCATCTAATTACAAAGGGAAATCTCAGTGGCTACGAAATTAATGGATGGCAGTAGAGAGAAAGGGAGGCACCGGGTGAAAATTCAAAAAATACGATGGTATCAGATCGGTATTCTGGTGCTGAATGTCACTGCGATTATGGCAATCAGTGCATTTCTTCTTTTTACCACCAATTTGATTTCCGGCAGATACAATGCCAGAGATTTTCTTGAAACAGTGGAAGCTGTGCCATGGAATCCGCGACATCAGATGATTCTCTGTGGAATGTTTATGGCACTTCTTCTCGCAAGCTTTTTTTTGCGGGAAACAACCTTCAAGAAATATCCACGTCTGGCAACAGGAAGTCTTCTGGCAGATTTTTTTATTGCCGTTGGAATCGTATATCTTCTGAATTTTAATTACAATGGAATTTTGATTATGGTATTTGCAGATCTTCTTGTCTATGTGAAAAATCGGAAGGCGCAAATTGTGTTGATGATACTGGCACTGACTTGCTTCATTTTGACGAACCACAGTCTGATGTCCATGTGGATTCCCTTGTATTCCATTGAAAACTATATTCAGTTTTATGATGCGTCAACGAAGCAGTATTTGCTGATCGCTTATAACGTTCTGAGTTCTATGAACATCGTTCTTTTTGTTCTATATTGTGCAGAGGTTATCATGGCTCAGAGAGGTACCATTGATGAGGTAAATGCACTCTATGAGGAACTGGAGAAGGTAAATGAGCAGATGCAGGAATATGCCGCCATGTCCGAAAAAATGGCTGAGACAAGAGAGAGAAACCGTCTTGCCAGGGAGATACATGACACACTGGGACATACATTGACCGGAATTTCTGCGGGAATTGATGCCTGTATTACAACCATTGACATTGCACCGGATATGACGAAGCAGCAGCTTCAAACCATTTCTGAAGTGACACGACATGGTATTCGAGAGATTCGAAGATCTGTCAGTGAATTGCGTCCGGATGCCCTGGAACGCCTTCGTCTGGATCATGCAATTACAAAGATGGTAAACGATATGAGCAGAGTGTCCGGAGCTAAGGTGTATTTCAATTGTGAGGTCAAGAATCTTCGATTTGATGAAGATGAAGAGAATGCGATTTATCGTGTGATACAGGAAAGTATCACCAATGCAATCCGTCATGGAAATGCCTCCAGAATCTGGATTACCATGAACAAGGAGGAGTCGGATATTATTCTGCAGATCCGTGATGATGGAATCGGATGCAAGAATATGAAAAGTGGATTTGGAACAAAACATATTAAAGAGAGAATTCAGATGCTTGGAGGAACGGTGGCTTTTGATGGAAGCAATGGGTTTGTCGTGAATGCAAGAATTCCAATTCGATGGGGAGAAAATTATGATTAAGGTTTTGGTAGCAGACGATCAGGAACTCATTCGTCAGAGTCTGCAGATTGTATTAAATAGTAAAGAAAATATTCAGGTCATTGACGTTGCCGCAAATGGTCAGGAGGTTGTGCGGAGTGTCAGAGAGAATCCACCGGATGTGATTCTTATGGATATTCGTATGCCAAAGATGGATGGAGTGCAGTGTACAAAGATTATTAAGGAAAACTATCCTGATATCAAAATTATCATTCTGACAACCTTCGATGATGATGAATACGTGTATAATGCGTTGAAATTTGGTGCCAGCGGATACTTGCTGAAGGGTGTTTCTATGAACGAACTGGAAGAAGCCATTACCACGGTGTACAGTGGAAGAGCCATGATCAACCCGGATATCGCCACAAAAGTGGTGCGGCTTTTTTCGCAGATGGCTCAGTCGGATATTACAATTCCTGTGGGAATCAAGGATGAAAGCGATTTGACAAAGACGGAGTGGAAGGTAATTGTGGAAGTCGGAACCGGAGCAAGCAATCGGGAAATTGCCGAGCGGCTTTGCCTCTCGGAGGGTACCGTACGAAATTATCTTAGTACGATTCTGAACAAACTGGAACTCAGAGACCGAACACAGCTTGCAATCTGGGCCGTGCAGACCGGTATGGTGAAACGTCATAGACAGGATTGAGGATGTGAAAAAACATCGACGAGATGGCTTGAGATGAAAGTGATGTAATGGAGATTATATGAAAAAACGACGGAAATTAGCTTTGTTGGCAGGGGGTATGCTGCTTATGACGCAGCCTGTCATGGCCGAAGAGGAAAAAACCGTTCTGGAACTTGGCATGTTCACAGGCAGCAACTGGGATGTGGCGAGTGCCAACAGTCTTGTGATCATGGATCGTGCAATAGAAGCCTTTGAAGAAACGCATCCAAATGTAAAGGTACATTATGACAGCGGGATTCTAAAAGAAGATTATTCAGAGTGGTGTGCTCAGAAGCTTTTGAAAGGGGATTTGCCGGATGTATTTATGATTCTGGATACAGATTTTGCAAAATACTGTTCCCTTGGAGTGCTTAAGAATCTGGATTCACTCATGGAAGAAGACAAAGATTTCGACAAAGACCAGTATTTTAAGACGGCATTGGACATTGGTAGGAACAAAGGCAGTCAGTACGCTCTTCCGTATGAAACTGTGCCGACTTTGATGTTCTTCAATAAGACACTCCTGGCAAAGGAAGGAATTGAAGTTCCGAAGAAGGATTGGACCTGGGATGATATGTTGAAGATTTGTCGAAAGGTGACGAAGGATACAGATGGGGATGGACTGTTGGACCAGTTTGGTGTTTATAATTACAGCTGGAGAAATGTGGTGAATACCAGTAGAGCGGAAGTGTTTATCCAGGATGGAAAGAAAGTGAATTTCACCAGTGAGGAAATGTATAATGCAATGGTATTTCTCCGGAACCTGAACAGTCTGAATAAGGGACAAAAGGTTACGCAGGAAGACTTCAACAAGGGCAATGTGGCATTTATGCCTCTGACTTTTGCAGAATACAGAACTTACAAAACCTATCCGTATAAGATTAAGAAATACAATACCTTTCAGTGGGACTGCACAACCTTTCCAGCCGGAGAGAACGGACAGAATATCTCCGAAGTAGATGCACTTCTTGTTGGAATGAGCCAGCATACAGGACACGAGCAGCTGGCATGGGAATTTCTGAAGCAGCTGACCTATGAGAAAGAAATGCAGATGGATATTTTTCGGTATTCTCAGGGAGTTTCAGTGCTGAAGCAGGTGACAATGTCCCCGGAGGCAGCATCTCTTCTTCAGGAAGATATGGATGAGGGAGAACAGGTCATTGACAGTCAGCTGCTTGGAACCGTTATTCAGGAAGGCAGTGTCGCTCCGCATTTTGCAAAATACGAGCAAGTGCTTGCTTTTGCAGATGCAGAGATTTCGAAGATTGTAGAAGACGATAGAAACATAGACAGCTCATTGAAAATCTTTCAGAGAAGCATCAGCGATTATCTAAAAAAATAACTTGCTGTGGGGACGGGGCTAATGGCACGCATTTTCGTCTGAGCATTTATGACTTGCCTCAGAGCAAACTTTCGGGCGAACTTCTGGATAAAGCTTTCATCTCAGTCGGGGAGACCCCCATCTTCTATAAGTGGGGGATAACAAATTAGTCTCAGTGGGGGTCTAAATCCCCGACTGAGAT
The DNA here is from genome assembly GCA_030527765.1 of Eubacteriales bacterium. The sequence continues at coordinate 189 of JAUNAE010000152.1, read as the reverse complement.
GAGCCTCCGGCGGATCGCAGAGTTCGGCAGAAGAAAGTTGCTTCGCAACTGCCGAACTCGCGCGCGAATCCTCTTGCGAGATTCGCGTTTTAACTGAACTTCTATGACTCAGTTCAAGGCAAACTTCTGGGGGATCAGCATTCACCTCAGTCGGGGAGACCCCCATCTTCTATAAGTGGGGGATAACAA
>JAUNAE010000636.1 GCA_030527765.1 Eubacteriales bacterium | reverse complement strand
GACGATTCTGTAGAACCCGTCTTTGATTCCATTGCCTCTTTCAATATGTTTGTCCCGGTCAAAGATTTCGACCACGACAAAAAACCCGGCAGTTTCCTGCCAGGTTATCTTTTGTACGTTTCAGGAAGAGGTCAAACTCTTAACTCTCCTGCGTTGTCTCATGTAGGTTATTTTCTTTTGTGTTATAAGAGATACACATCTCCTCTGTGATGAGGTCAGTATACCACAAACACTCTCTATCGTCGAGGGAATTATCTCGCTACCGCAGAAGCTCCAGAAGTTACATATGCTCCGAGAACTCCACCCTGATATGCGCGAACGGTATAGTAGTATCTCTTACCGGATGATGCACTGCGATCTGTATAAGATACCGTCGATCCGGATCGGATGGTCTTAATTTTTGTCCAGTAACCGTCAGCTGTTTTGCGATATACGTGATATCCTGCTGCTCCGGAAATCTTATTCCAGGAAACTTTCACTCCACGACTTGCAGATGAAGCATTTACCTTCGGAGTTGCCAGATACAGAAGGCTCTTTCCGGAAGTATAACTGCTTGTATAGGAAGTGCCTGCTTTGTTTCTGCAGCGGACCGTAAAGGTATAGTTCTTACCGGATTTCAGACCTTTGACCAAGAAACTGTTTGCCGTTGTCTCACCGGCTATTGTCCAGGAATTGGATCCGGAAGCTTTATAATATACACGATATTTACTTGCTCCCGGAGACTGCTTCCATCTCACAGCGACACCGGAGGTCACATTTTTGACACTGGATACCACCGGTGCTTTCACGTAACGAAGGCTGTTTCCGGAATTGATCGATGCACTGGTGAAGGCTGTTCCATCAGAAGATACACATCGTACTGTGAAATCGTAGGTTTTGCCAGAATTCAGCTTATTGACGAAATAAGAGGTGGATGTGGTATCTCCTGCTTTTTTCCAGGTTGAAGTTCCGGACACTCTATAATATACGCGATATTTTGCCGCGCCGGAAACAGATCCCCACTGGACATTTACTCCTGTCGTACCAAGATTTAACTTTCGAATCACCGGTGCTGCAACGTATCTTATTTTCTTTGCAGTTGACATATCACTGGTGTAGGATGATCCGTCTGCCTTTACACACCGAACACTGAACTCATAGGTCTTCCCGCTTTGCAGACCTTTCACCTGATAACTGTTTCCTGTAGTATCTGCAAGTTTTGTCCAACTGCCAGCACCTGCCAGTCGATAGAAAACCCGATACTTTGTTGCACCTGATACACTATTCCAGGAGAGCTTCACACTATTTGTCAGCAACGTTGGTGAATTCAACATCGGTTTGTCCAGAGGCATCGAAGAATTGTAATGAATGTTTGCAGTTGTGAGACAAATATTATTATCTGCAATGTCAATTTTTTCCCATTCTTTCTTGCTGCCATTGTAATACACATCCGTAATTGCAGAACAGCCAGAGATTGCATAGGAAGAAATGTTTGTAACGCTTGCAGGAATCGATATGGTTTTCAAACTTTTACATTGAGCAAAGGAATTATAGCTAATACTGGTCATTTTCGAAGGCAGATTAACTTTTGTGAGTCCGGTACAACCATAAAAAGCATCAATGTCATTCAGTTAAGACAAAATGATGCCTCTGATAGGGTATCACATCCCA
>JAUNAE010000151.1 GCA_030527765.1 Eubacteriales bacterium | reverse complement strand
AAGGCTTTTCAAGCCTTTATAAAATAAAAAAGTGGTGTCAGACTTGACACTACCACTGGATTTTGGGAGGATTTGAAATGGAATCAAGAAAAGTGATCGTGGACAATCAGTGTGGACTGCACGTGCGTCCGGCGGCGAGATTTGCAAAGCACGCAGAGCAGTGCACTTCTCATGTTGAGATTGTGTACAATGGAACTGTTCTTAATGCAAAGAGTATTTTAAATATTGTTTCACAGGCAATTGCAAAAGGCAGTGAGATTGAGCTTCGCTGTACAGGACCGGATGAAAAGAAAGACATTGAAGTTGTCGTAGAGGCAATGAATCATCTGGATGAGGATTGAGAATTTTCGGAACTGCCGAACTCGCGCGCGAGTTTGAGTAGTTCCGAATTTTCAATAAAACTAAAGAAACAGGAAAAGGAGAGCGTATGAAACCACAATCGAAGTACACGAACCCTCAGACATTTGAGGGACGCATTCCATTCGGACAGGCGTTGGCCATGGGACTTCAGCACGTCATGGCAATGTTCGTAGGTAACCTGACACCAATTCTCATTATCACCGGAGCCTGCGGTATCTCAGCGGGATCAGATCTGGCCTCTTTGCAGGTATCTCTTCTGCAGAATGCGATGCTGATCGCCGGAATTGTAACTCTAATTCAGCTCTATGCCATTGGACCAATCGGCGGTAAAGTCCCGATCATTATGGGTACCAGTTCCGGATTCATCGGCGTATGCAACAGTGTTGCCGCAGTTATGGGAAATGGAGTTCTCGCATACGGAGCCATCATGGGGGCTTCCCTGATCGGCGGTCTGTTCGAGGGTGTTCTTGGCTTTATGCTGAAGCCGCTTCGCAAATTTTTCCCGCCGGTAGTCACAGGTTCTGTTGTACTTGCCATCGGACTTTCTCTGATTTCTGTCGGTGTGAATTCCTTCGGAGGCGGAAACAAGGCGAACGACTTTGGATCTCTTGAGAATCTGGGTCTGGGTCTTCTCGTTCTGATTATTATTGTAGCACTGAAACATGGCACCAAGGGACTGACAAGTTCCGCATCTATTCTGATTGGTATTATCATCGGATACATTGTGGCAGCTATCATGGGTCTTGTTCTTCCGACCACTGCAGTGAATGCAGAAGGTGTGGAATATACCAAGGCATGGGTTCTGAACTGGAGCAAAGTTCATGAGGCAAGCTGGTTTGCAATTCCGAAGTTTATGCCGGTGAAACCGGTCTTTGATATTCGTGCAATTCTTCCGGTTCTGATTATGTTCATCGTAACCGCAGTAGAGACAGTCGGAGATATTTCCGGTGTCATCGAAGGCGGTATGGGCCGCGAAGCAACCGATTCTGAGCTGTCCGGCGGCGTCATCTGCGACGGTATCGGATCTTCTCTGGCAGCATTGTTCGGTGTTCTTCCGAATACTTCCTTCAGCCAGAACGTTGGTCTTGTTACCATGACAAAGGTAGTCAATCGTTTTGCCCTTGCTACCGGTGGAATTTTCCTGATTTTCTGTGGTCTGTTCCCGAAACTGGCAGCACTTCTTTCCATTATGCCTCAGAGCGTTCTGGGTGGTGCGGCAGTCATGATGTTCTCATCCATCGTTGTAAGCGGTGTTCAGCTGATCACAAAGGAAAAAATGACGCCACGAAATGTGACAATCGTGTCAGTTGCCCTTGGTCTTGGTTATGGTCTCGGTGCAACAAGCGGAGTTCTCGCAGGACTTCCATCCACTCTGGCACTGATCTTCGGCGGTTCCGGAATCGTACCTGCAGCACTGGTTGCGATCATCCTGAACATTGTACTTCCGAAAGAAAAAGAAACTGATAGGTAAGAAAGACAAAAGACTTATCGGACTTGTAAAAATCCGATTGCTTTGTCAATGTAGTTCACATAAGAGAACACGGAAAGGTCTCAGTATCAGAAATGGTATCGGGGCCTTTTTTCTTGCCGTATGCTTTTCAAAATTACGGAAAACCCTTATAATCATTGAAGGGTCGTAACGATTTCCGTATTGTTACGAATAATCATCAGGAAAGACAGTGCCGAACAGGTACTGTACGGGGACAAAGAATGAGAAAATATGATTTTGAGTCGGTCATCGACCGAAAAGGAAAAGATGCTCTGGCGGTGGATGCCATTGGTCTGAATCTTGGAATGGCGCCGGGAAAACCAAAGGACGGATATGATGTCATTCCTATGTGGGTGGCGGATATGAATTTCGCTACAGTGCCTGCAGTTCAGGAGCAGATTGCCGAGAGAGTGAAACATCCGACCTTTGGATATTTTTTGCCAAGAAAGGAATACTACGATGCCATTATTGACTGGCAGCGAGAACACAACGGAGTGACAGGTCTTACCAAAGCAGCCATCGGATATGAGAATGGCGTCCTCGGAGGTCTGGTAAGTGCGCTGAACGTATTCTGTTCCCGCGGAGACAATGTTCTCGTACATTCACCAACATATATTGGATTTACTGCCAGCCTGGAAAACAACGGTTATCATATTGTGCACAGTCCTCTTGTCAAAGATGAAGACAATATCTGGCGTATGGATCTTCAAGACATGGAAAAGAAAATTGTGGAGAATCATATCCATGCGGCAATTTTCTGCTCCCCACATAATCCATGCGGACGTGTCTGGACAAAAGAAGAGATCGCACAGGCGATGGAACTGTTCAGAAAATATGATGTGTATGTTATCTCAGATGAGATCTGGTCCGATCTGATTCTCGGCAGTCATAAGCATGTGCCGACCCAGTCTGTATCGGAAGATGCAAAAATGAGAACGGTTGCTCTGTATGCACCGTCTAAGACCTTCAATCTTGCAGGTTTGATCGGAAGTTATCACGTGATTTACAACAGCTGGATCAAGCAGCGGGTAGATAAGGAAGCCTCTCTCGGACATTATAACAATATGAACGTGCTGTCCATGTATGGATTAATTGGTGCCTACAGCGAAGAGGGAAGTGAGTGGCTTACAGAACTTCTGGAAGTTCTGAACCGGAATGTAGACTATGCCGTATCCTTTATAGAACAGAAATGGGAGGGCGTAGAGGTATCCAAACCGGAAGGTACCTACATGCTTTTCGTGGATTTCACAAAATGGTGTGAGCGCAATGAGAAAACCATCGACGATGTGGAAAAGGCATTCTGGAACGTGGGAGCGGCGGTTCAGGACGGCCGGATGTTCCACGGGGCATGCCATCTTCGAATGAATCTGGCACTGCCATGTGCAAGAGTTGAGGAAGCTTTTGAGCGGATGGATCAGGCACTGCAGAATATTAAAGGAGAATCGTTTGTATGAAATTTTCAAAAATGCCCTACCAACGGGTGGATATGGAAGAACTGAAGAAGGATTTTGCGAAGCTGACTGCAGAGATGGAGCACGCAGCATCCGGAGAGGAAGCCTTCCGTGTTCACGAGAAATATTATAAGCTGACAGACCACGTGAATACGATGATGACCATTGCGGAGATTCGCCATGATGTGGATGTGACGGATGAATTTTACAATAAGGAGCATGAGTTCAGCGATGAGGTAATGCCGATTTATCAGAATCTGCTGGTGTCCTATCAGACAAAACTGTTCGAGTCTCCTCATCGTGCATATCTGGAGAGCAAAATCGGTAAAGTGGCTTTCAAAAATATTGAACTTGCCATGAAATCTACCGACGAAAAGATTCTCAAGCTTATGCAGGAGGAAAATGCTCTGCAGAGTGAGTACAACAATCTTCTGGCAACAGCAAAGATTGACTGGAAGGGCGAAGTTCTGAATCTGTCTCTGATGGATCCATATCTCCACCACGTAGACCGCCAGGTTCGAAAAGAGGCATGGGAAAAGTTCTCCGGATTCTTTGTGCAGAATCAGGAACAGCTGGATGATATTTACGATCGTCTGGTGAAAAATCGCACCTGTCAGGGAGAGGAGATGGGATACAAAAACTATCTGCCTCTTGGAGATGCCAGAATGTGCAGAAACTGCTATGATCGTGAGGATCTGGCAAGATTTCGCAAACAGGTCAAAGAAGACTTTGTTCCGTTCGTTGAGAAACTTCATGAGAAGAGAAGAGTACGTCTTGGACTGGACAAGCTTCGCTATTATGACGAGGGAGTGTATTTCCTTCAGGGAAATCCGGCACCGATTGGCACACCGGAGGAGATTCTGGCGGCAGGTCAGAAAATGTACAATGAACTCTCACCGGAAACCGCAGAGTTTATGAACTTTATGTGCGAGAACGAACTGTTCGATGTTCTTGGAAGAAAGACGAAGAAAACCGGCGGATACATGACCTATCTTCCGGACTATGAGTCCCCGTTTGTTTTTGCAAATTTCAACGGAACCAGTTCTGATGCGGATGTGATCACCCACGAGTGCGGTCATGCATTCCAGGGATATTTAAGTGGAAAAGATCCGATTCGTGAGCGTGCGGACATTACTATGGAGACTGCAGAAACCCATTCCATGTCTATGGAATTCTTTACAGAGCCATGGATGAATCTGCTCTTCGGAACGAAGGCTCAGGAATATCGGGAAATGCACCTGGAGGATGCTGTGATGTTTGTTCCTTACGGAACGATGGTGGATGAATTCCAGCACATCGCATATATGAATCCGGGACTGACTCCGGCACAGCGGAATGAGGTCTGGAGAGATCTGGAACGTCAGTACAAACCGCATCTGGATTACACCGGAAATCCTTATTATGAGGCCGGTGGATTCTGGCAGAACAAGCATCACATTTACGACTGCCCACTGTACTATATCGACTATTGTATTGCATCCATGAATGCACTGCAGTATAAGGTGTGGATGGAGAAAGATTACAAAGAAGCATGGCAGAGCTATCTGAAGCTTTGCAGACTGTCTGCATCCGATTTCTTCTTTGGATTAGAGGATAAGGCCGGTCTGATCAATCCATTTGAGGATGGAGCAATCCGCTGCGTGACAAAGAAACTGGAAGAATCTGTGCTGAAATAAAAAATGGACAAATCATACGTCTGGTTTTATAACTCGCAATAGTTCTGTATATAAAAAGAGAATGACCACACAAGAGTATTGAATACTCCGGTGTGGTCATTTTTTTAGGAAATCTCGTTTTAGTAATTTAATTTACTTACAAAGCAATCTTTGGCTTCGAAGGATCAGATCAGATAAACAATCACAGCGACAATGGTACTTGTGAGTCCGACCAGAGCCTCATATGGAATGAGTTTCATACGATCTTTGATTTCCATAAATACAGAACCTCCTGTTGCGTGGAAGAAGGATCCGTGTGGAAGAGAATCGATGACAGTGGAACCTGCATGGATCATGGCAGCTGCGGACAGAGCCGGAACACCGGCTTCAAGAAGCGTGCCGGAGAAGGTCTGGGAAGCGATGGTGGCACCGGCTGTGGTAGAAGCGGTAGCACCTGCCATGAGAATACCGGACAGAGGTGCAAGGATGAATGCCGGCATATTCATAATCTCAAGTAAATGAATCATGTCATACTGAAGCGCAGAAGCTTTGATGATACCTGCGAGAGTGCCGGTTCCAATCAGGAGAATTGATACCCCGATAACCTTACTGAGGCCGAATTCGGTGAATGCAACGGTATGCTTGATATTTCCGGTAAAAAGAATGCTGACGAGACCGCCAAGAGGAAGTGCAATCAGCGGATCAATGCTGATGCCGAATACAGGTCTAAGAGCAAGCAGTACAATGACAACAAGCGGACCTGCGATGGCAGCAAGGAAGCTGGGAAGGTTTTTGCTGCTGTTTTCTTCGATATCCTCATAACTGCTGTTTTCTTTTCTGGCCAGAAGGCTGGACAACAGAATGGTCACAACCAGTGCACAGAGTGCCGGAATGATATTTTTCAGCATAAGAGCTGTCAGATCGACACCAAAAGCTTCCGATGCTGCGATGGTATTCGGGTTTGGAGAAATGATATTTCCGGCTTTTCCGCCGCCGATCATTGCAAGAAGAATTCCGGGTTTTGAAAGACCTGCTTTGCGACCGATTGCGATGGCGATTGGAGCGACTGTAATAACAGAGATATCGACAAAGACACCTACCGCACAGATGATCATAGTTGCGATGGAAATCGCGGCAATGGCACGTTTTTCGCCGAGTTTATTTACGATGGTATCTGCAATTTTTTCTGCAGAACCGGTCTTGATCAGTGCGCCGGCAAGGATACCGGACGTCATAATACGAAGAACGGAAGACATCATACTCTGAGCACCGCTTACCATCGTATTAACGGTATCAACCAGTCCGCCGCCTCCGATGAGGCCTCCGACCAGAGCACCGAGAATCAGGCTGTATGCAGGGTGCACTTTTTTGATAATCAGGATAATTGCAAGGGCAAGACCGATCAGTGCCCCAAGTGTTGTGAATGTATATTCCATGGATCATACCTCCAAAAATGATTATGATTTCAAAAGATCAGGAAAAAGCCTTGATCAGGCGGAAGGCCTGCTCGGTTGTGGCGATCATGTTTTTTTCAGCTTCGACAGAATCCATTGCCTCGGAAAGAGTGACTACTTTTCTGAGAATCGGGAAGAATGCATCAATGCCGTGTTCGTTGCATACCCCGGCATCTTCTGTGACGCAGCCGGAAAACGCGAGTACCTTTTTGTTATGTGCCTTTGCGATATTGGCAACACCGATGGGCGCTTTTCCCATGACTGTCTGGGAATCCAGGCGGCCTTCTCCGGTGATCACAAGGTCTGCATCTTTCACAAAATCCTCCAGGCGGGTTTCTTCGAGAACAATTTTGATTCCGGATTCCAGAACGGCATTGGTATAAGTAAGGAAGGCAAATCCAAGACCGCCGGCGGCACCGGTACCTGCCTGATTCATATTTGCATGAGGATATTTTTCACGGGAAAGTGCGGCATAGTAAGCAAGCCATTTATCCATCTGCATGATCATAGTAGGGGTTGCTCCCTTCTGTGGTCCGAAGATGGCGCTGCAGCCCTGTTCTCCGCAGAGGGTATTTGTAACGTCACAGGCTACGCGGAAAGTGCAGTCTTTGAGCTCCGGAAGGACATATTCATCTGTGATGCGATCCAGCTCCTGAAGTCCTTTGGCACCGAAGGAAACCTGTTTTCCGTCCTTATTGAGCATGCCGTAGCCCAGTGCCTGAAGCATGCCGATTCCTCCGTCATTGGTAGCACTTCCGCCGATGCCTACAATGAAGTGACGGCATCCTTTCCGGATGGCATCCAGAAGAATTTCGCCAACGCCATAGGTTGTTGTGTTCAGTGGATTGCGCTCTTTTTCCTCTACCAGAGTAATGCCGGCAGCAGCGGACATTTCTACAATGGCAGTCTTTTTGGGATGCTCTTCGGAAGCTTCCAGAATGCCGTAAACAGCATCTACCGGGGAGCCGAGAGGTCCGGTTACAGTGACATGTTCAAGCTTGCCGTTCAATCCTAATGTCAGAGCTTCTACGGTGCCTTCTCCGCCATCTGCGAGAGGTCTGACGGTAACATCCGCATCCGGATAAACCTTGTGGATCCCTTGAGAAATCGCGTCTCCAGCCTCCAGGGAAGTGAGGCTTCCTTTCAGAGAATCAATTGCAACAACAACTTTCATAAGAAAACTCCTTTCAGTGATGTATTGGATTGTATTGTATGTTCATTTGTGCTTGGTTCGTTTGATCTGAGTTCATCATACCTGATATTTCTTACTGAAGATATGTTGTATATAACAAAATAATATTGAAATATGCATGGATATATGTTATGCATAATAAAAAGATGCTCGCTCATGAACGCAGATCAGCAGACTACACTTATGAGCAAGCAGCGAAGCGGATTGCGAATATCCGTTTGACATTTATGAACAAAAAAGGCGGTGGGGATATGACGGTTTCACTTTCTAAGATTACAGCTCAGAAAATTGTAAATACCGTGAAGGATGTTTGTGGTCACGACATTAATTTCATCAATCCGAATGGAATTATTTTTGCCAGCACAAATTCAACACGTATTGGAAATTATCACGAAATCGGAAGGCAAGTGGCTGAGAGTCGGGAAACCATTGAGGTAGAAACAGATGACAGTTTCTATGGAACTCACAAGGGTGTGAACATTCCATTTGTATATAATCGGGAGTTGATTGCGGTCATTGGAATTAGTGGAGTTCCGGATGAAGTGCGTCAATATGCGGTTCTTGCGCAAAAAATCACAGCATTGATTCTGCGGGAGCAGGAGCTGGATTCTCTGAAATTTGGTCAGAAAAACCGTATGAATTATGTGATCAAAGCACTGATTGAAGGGAGAACTCTGGAGGCTCATCAGGTAACAGAACTTCTGCAAGAATGCAATGAGCAGGTGGAAGAGGAATATCGAGTGATTCTTGTACGCCTGAATTCCCGGTATAATCCATCAAATTTATCGATGATTGAGAATCTGATTTACCGGACATTTGATCAGGCAAAGGGGCACCTGTATACCTTTCAATATCCGAATGAATATGTGCTTCTGCTTCCGGAAAAAGCATATGGTCAGTGGGGATATGTGTTTCAAAAATTTGCAGAGAAATACGAAAAGATTCTGGATGTAGGTGTTGGTAATGTGACAACATTGTGGCGGCAAAAAGACTCTTATCAGGCAGCCCAGACGGCACTTATGAGTTTGACAGAGTATAAGAATTATGCCTGTTACGATGAGTTGGAT
>JAUNAE010000635.1 GCA_030527765.1 Eubacteriales bacterium | reverse complement strand
AAATACGGCAGTTTGAAAGGAGAAAATTTGTGATTAAAGTACTTTTCGTGTGCCACGGCAATATATGTCGCAGCACCATGAGCCAGAGTGTGTTTGCTCATATGGTGCGGGAGAGAGGTCTGGAGGATCAGTTCTATATTGATTCCTTTGCGACCAGTACAGAGGAGATTGGAAATCCTCCTCATAGAGGAACTGTCAGAAAGCTTAGGGAGGTTGGAATTCCCCTCGTTCCTCATCAGGCGAAGCAGATTCGATGGAGTGATTATGAGAAGGCTGATTTCATCATTGGTATGGATGAGTGGAATATGCGCAATCTTCATCGTATGCTGAAGGGAGATCCGGATCAGAAAGTATATAAACTGCTTTCTTTTGCAGGTTCCGGAAGAGATATTGCAGACCCGTGGTATACAGGAAATTTTGATGAAACCTATGAGGATATCATGGAAGGTCTGGAGGGATTCTTTGAATTTCTTTATAGAGAAGGCTGGATGAAAAAGAGCGTTTGACAGGAATATTCTGTGATGTTATTCTGAGTTACACGAAACAGATGGGTAAATGCTGGAACATATTAAACAAAAGTGCGACTATCCGCGTGACTATATGTTCTGAGCAGGACTGCATACGTAATGGAGGATATGATGAAAAAGAAATTCCATGGAAAAAAACTGTGTGCCCTTTGTTCTGCATTTGTACTTTCTGTATCCGGCTTTTCTACAGGAGTTCTTGCGGAAGAAGATCTTCTGACTTCGGAGCCGACAGATGTTTATGAAGAGGCTGAAATCGGCACAACGTATGAAACTCCGGCTATGGAGGGAGATAACACAGGATTGACAGAGGGGAATCTTGTGAATTCAACGGAGACGGATGCCGGAAATGATGTTTCTGAGCCGGCAGGTGAACAGGATTCCGTTTCAGTGACGGAATCAGATGAGACGATTTTATCAAGCGAGGACTTACTCATCTCAGACAATGGAGAGGAGAGCAGTGATCTGTCTGACGAATTGCTTCTTCCGGAGGAAGATGAGGTTGAAGATTTCGATGCAGAAGAGGTTGGCAGTATCGGGACTTACAGCGGAACTTGCGGAAATGGACTTACATGGAAGTACGAAGACGGACTTCTTACAATTCGTGGAAACGGAGCAATTACAAGTGCTCCCTGGAGATATTATGAGAGCGACTGCACCTCTTATATTACGAAAGTTGTCTTTGTAAACAATGTAACTTCTATTTGTGAGTATGCTTTTAAAGAATGTGACAAACTGACGAGTATTTCTATGGGAAATGCCCTTCAGGTCATTAACAAGGAAGCGTTTAAGGGATGCACCAGTCTGAAAAATATTAGTATTCCGGGAAGTGTTATGACGATCGAGGAGAATGTTTTCGAAGACTGTACTTCTCTGACAAGTATCACCATTCCGAATAGTGTTACCACTTTAAACAGTGGTGTATTCAAGAATTGTTCGGTGCTGAAGACCGCAAAACTGTCCAACAAGCTTAATACCATAGAAGCAGAGATGTTTTTCAATTGTTTTGAGCTTACAAGTATAAGTATTCCGGAAAGCGTTACAGAAATTAATCATTATGCATTCTATAACTGTACAAGTCTTTCGAGTCTTAATATTCCTTCAAGTGTGACTCGTCTGGAGGGTTATTCCT
>JAUNAE010000634.1 GCA_030527765.1 Eubacteriales bacterium | reverse complement strand
GGTAGCGTTTCAAAGTTTGTGTAAACCTTCAAACTGATGTAAGATAATCTTATCAGTTTGGAGGTTTATTTTATGGCACGTAGAAAACCAAAAGATCCACAGAAAGAAACAATGAAACTTTTTATGAGAGATTATCTTAAGAACAATGATATTTCTCTCAAAGATGGGAATGATGTTAATTCCCTGATGCGTAGTATGATGTCTGCTCTTATTGAAGAGGCTTTAGGAGGAGAACTTGACGAGCATCTTGGCTATGAACCATACGATCAGAGTTCAAAGGAAACGGATAACAGTCGCAATGGTTACTCTAAGAAAACCATGCACACCAGCTATGGAGATATGGATATCAGTGTTCCGAGAGACAGAAAAGGCGAGTTTTCGCCACAATTAGTTCCTAAGTATGCTACTGCATTATCCAAAGATATGGAAAATAAGATTATTTCCATGTATGCCAAAGGAATGACCACAGGAGATATCGAAGCTCACATGAAAGATCTTTATGGGGTTGACATCTCAGACAGCACCATCAGCCGAATTACAGATAATGTATTACCAAAGGTAAAGGAATGGCAGGAACGACCATTGGAAGAAGTGTATGCTGTTGTTTACATGGATGCCATCCATTATCATGTCCGTAGCGAAGGACGTATTGTGAAACGTGCGGTATATGTTGCAATCGGAATTGATATGGAAGGAAAAAAGGATGTTCTCGGTATGTATGTCGGCGAAAACGAAAGCGCAAAGTTCTGGCTTTCTATTCTGAATGGATTAAAAAACCGTGGAGTAGAAGAAATCCTAATCGTATGTGTTGATGGTTTGACAGGCTTTCCTCAGGCAATCGAAGCCGCTTATCCTCAGGCGGAAATTCAGCAGTGCATTATCCATCAGATCCGTAATTCTACCAAATATGTATCTTACAAGGATATCAAAGCATTGATGAGAGACCTGAAAGCTGTATATGCAGCTCCTACAGAAGAGCTTGCCCTGGAAAATCTTGAAGAATTTAAAGAGAAATGGAATACAAAATATCCAGCTATCTACAAATCATGGAATGAACGATGGGCTACATTGTCGACTTATTTCAAGTATCCTGGGGAAATCCGCAAGATCATATATACCACGAATGCCATCGAAGGATTCAATAGACAGCTTCGAAAAGTAACCAAGACAAGAACCGTTTTTCCTACAGATGACAGCCTCTTAAAGCTTCTTTTCCTTGCAACTCAGGACATTACTAAAAAGTGGACAGGACGCAGACAGGACTGGTCCGTTATTCGCTCACAACTTGAGATTTATTTCGAAGAAAGGCTTGCCGGCAGAAATATATAATCTGCTTCAAGATTCAGAGCCAGAGGTCGGAAACAGCCACCGCAAGGCTTGCCATTGAAAAGGCAGGTCTGGGATGCTATGCTTAAAAATCCGATGGAAAAGAATTATCTGCTTCTGAGTTCTTCGCCGTCGGTCAATGACTGACAGCATCCCAGGAATGACTTGTCAATGGTGGCGTATGTATTCATGAATTGTCTACTTGACAATCAAAACAATCTATTTATAATGCAATTAAGAGCAGATGCCGTTGATTACAGCTCTGCTCTTAATCAATAAATTCAAATCTTATATCAGTTCTTTAGTATTTACACAGACCTTGAAACGGTCTC
>JAUNAE010000150.1 GCA_030527765.1 Eubacteriales bacterium | reverse complement strand
TCTGTTCAGGTCGTTCAAAACCTATTGTACCCAAAATGTACCCAACGAATATAAGATGATTATAAGCGATTTAGAAATTTTTTCAACTCAATTTCCAGTACCTGGAATCATGTTATTTATATTTAATACCCCGATCAGTTTAAATTGATTATTGTCATCTCTTCTGCTTTCATCAAATATCTTAATGAAATCCAGCTGGCTTTTCTTCGTTTTAAACTTATCTTTCGGCGAGGTTAACGGAATGCAATACTCTGCTCCATTCACAAGAACAACCACTCCTACAAATGGTCTGTTCTCTTTCCCTCTCTACAAGTTCACGCACGGTAATGCGATTCATATCTTTTTCCTGAACTAGTTCATGGAAGCTTTTACGAATCAGCCGTTCTGTTTTGACATATCGCAGATCCTTTTTTTCTTTATTCACCATACCACTTCTTTTCATATTAAAAGTAGCATATCCAACCAACTTTAAGAACATGGTAGTTTATCCAACCATATCCTCAATAACTGCTGATTGAAATGCTCTTTTTTTATTCACTCAACAGGTGAAAAGCGATAGATGCAAAAAACACAGTAACTACGCGGGTTTTAGCCACTGTCATGGTTAAGCCGTGAATAATTCAGGTTAAAGTAATTATTAAAGTGATATCCGAACATAAAAGAGACCGTGAAAAGTTGACTGCTTACGTCAAATTTTCACGGTCTCATTATTATTGGTCTAAAAGTTATTGGCCCTTAGTTATGATCCGATAATTATTAGCCCTTTACAGCACCTGCGGTAAGACCACGTACGAACTGTTTAGACATACAGATGAAGAGGATAACCATTGGAACGGAACAGATTAAGATTCCGGCAAGCATTACTACGTAGTCGGATTTTAAGTCTCCCTGGAAGGTCATCAGACCAAGAGGAATGGTCATGAGTTTCTTATCTTCAAGAAATACGTTAGCGAAGAGGAACTCGTTCCAAACATGGTTCAGGTTTACGATTGCACAGGATGCAAATACAGGTTTACTCATTGGAAGGATAATATGAGTAAAGCGCTTCCAGCTGCCACAACCGTCGATGGTTGCTGCTTCTTCGATTTCCTTTGGAATTGCAATGAAGTAAGATCTCATCAGGAACATGGTAAATGGAATTCGGAATGCAATGTATGGAAGAATCAGAGCAAGTCTGGTGTTGTAAAGGTGCAGTGCCTGCAGAATCTTGTACAGTGGAACCAGAGCAACCTGCTCAGATAAAGCCATGCCACCCAGAATCAGGATGAAAATGAATCCCTGTCCCGGAAGTTTGAAGCGGGTAAGACCATATGCAAGCAGGGAACTGATGAAAAGGATACCTATGATGGAGAATGCACTTACAATAATGGAATTCTTAAAGTAGGACATCAGGCCCTTACCCCATGCGGTTGAGTAGTTAGAAAACATGAGTTTCTTTGGAAGAGCCAGGGAATTCAGGAACATCTCCTGATTGGTCTTCAAAGAGTTTAATACCAGCCAGCATACAGGCAGGATGATCAGGGCAACGCCCATTAATAATAAGATATGAAGAAGGACCTTAATGATGGTTTGTTTTTTTCTATATTTATTCATCGCTTTCCTCCTTTATACTTCACCGGAACGGCTGATCTTCAACTGGAAGATGGATGCAGTTACGGTAATAATAAAGATTAATACACCGGTTGCGGCTGCCATACCCATATCGTCATGAAGGAATGCGTTCTGATACAGGAAGAGGCCGAGAACCTGGGAAGACTTTCCAGGTCCACCGACTGTGGTGGAATAAACTTCTGTAAACAGTTTGAATGCACCGATAACAGTGATAATGGTACATACAAGAAGCTGTTCCTTTGCAAGTGGGATCAAGATACTGATAGCACGACGTACAGGTCCTGCACCATCGAGAATTGCTGCTTCTATATAATCATGGGAAATATTCTGGAATGCAACAACCATAAGCAGGGTAATGTATCCAGTAAACTGCCACTGGCTCATTGCGATAATACAGAAGATAGCAAGTTTGCTATCGCCCAGCCACAACTGCTGCCAGTTTGATAATCCAACAGCCTTAAGAAAGGTATTTAATAAACCAAGCTGAGGATTGTAAACAAAGTTGAACATCATACCAACTGCAGTCAGAGAAATCAGAGATGGAATGAAGTATACGTTACGGCAGAAAGAGCGGAAACGTTCGCTGGTAAGCTTACTTTCGAGAAGCAGGGCAAGAATCGTACCAAATCCAACCTGAATGATTAAAGAAATAACTGCATACAGTGTATTGTTGCGTAGCATGATTGGGAACGCTTCATTGGTGAAGAGTCTGCGGAAATTATCAAGTCCTACAAACTTCATTCCTGAAGAATAGGAGGAAAGGCGGAAGAAGCTGTAGACAAGGTTAAAAAGAATAGGAACATATACAAACCCCAGCACTAAGAGAAGACCAGGAATGATGTACACATAAGCCCCATATTTTATTTTTTTCTTTTTCATTTGAAATCACCCTTATATTTGTTATGGAATATAGATTAGAAAATGGAGAGCCAATCATAGATGACCCGCTCTCCGTACTCTTTATACATTCGCTGCTTTTTTATTCGCTCGTGAATTACTGAGCCAAAGTCTGTGCCTCTTTTGCAACTGCCTGAATCTTAGTCATTGCATCAGCAGGAGTAACATCGCCGTTAGTTACATCAGAAATCTGATTGAGATATTCATCACAAACGGTTGAATATAATGCATTATCGAACCAGATATCCATCTTCTCAGCGCTAGAAATTACATTGTAAGCACTGATTAAGGACTCATCGGTAAGGTTAGCATCTACACCCTTGGAAGCATTGAACCAACCAACCGTTTCAGCCTGCTGTGCACCAACTTCTGCACCAAGGAACCACTTTAAGAATTCAACACACTCATCTGGGTACTGAGTCTTAGAAGAAATTGCAAAACCTTCTGGAGCACCAGATACGAGTGCTGGGTTACCCTTTGCACCTTCAATTACAGGGAACTTGAACATACCATATTTAAGATCTGGATTTTCAGCCTTGATATTGGTAATCTCTACAAGTTCTGCAAAGAGGATTGCGTTCTGGTCCTGGGTGAAACCAAGACGAGCCATATCATGAGTCATACCATTTACACCCATGTTCATGTAAGAAACAAGAGTCTGATACTTCTCAAGAGCTTCTACATAACCAGGATCGGTAAATTCACCGGTAGTAGGATTGTAGTCCTTTGCTCTAACTTCGTCGCTTACACACTGCTCATTTAAAGCACCGATGTAATGGCAAGCTGGCCACTTATCCTGATTTCCTTCTGCAATTGGAACAATGCCTGCAGCCTGAATGGTATCCAGACAGGTGATGAACTCATCCCAGGTTTCTGGAACTTCCAGATTCAGCTGATCAAAGATATCTCTGTTATAGAAGAATTCCTTAGCATCAAGACGGAATGGAATACCATAAATCATACCATCAGCGGTGGTGTATTCGGTCATCTGGGTCTCCATCAGGGAATCTTTCCATTCTGGGTCTGCCTCAAGATATGGGGTAAGATCCATTAACAGTCCTTCACGAATGAAACGCTCAGAGAACTCACCACAGAAACTGAAGAAAATATCTGGGCATTCGTCGGAACCGATAACAACCTTGATTTTCTCCTTGTATGGCTGGTTCTGTGCACTGGTTACTTCAAACTTGATGTCCGGATGCATGCTTTCATACTCAGCAATCTTCTCCTCAATAAATCCGTTACATGGATCATCAGGGAATCTGTGGAAGAGTTTGATTACCTTTACATCGCCGGTAGCAGCAGCATCTTCTGCCTTTGCTTCGGTAGAAGCTGGCTGGGAAGAATTGTCAGCACTGTTAGAGCTACCACCACATGCAACCATGCTCATAGCCATTACAGATGCCAGGCCAAAGCCAAGTACTTTTTTGAGATTCTTATTCATATTTTTCTCCTTTCGTTTGTACGCACTTGTTATATAATACAACATATAACATTATATCTGATTGTATCATGACATTATATGCAATGCAACTTATTTTTTGAAAAAAAAAGTCACTATTGTATTAAAATACAATAGTGACTATATTGATGCACATGATTATTTAAATAGGTGAAACATTTACATAGATACTGTTGTCTGGTAGCGCTCGGAATTAATCAGCATTTTTGTGTAATGAACAGGTTCCTGATTCTGATCATATACAACATCTTTCTGCAGAAGTAATGCCTGATGCTCCTTTACATGGAGCAGTTTTGCTTCATTTTTGGTAGCATAACAAATATCAAAGGTTTTGGTAGCATGACTAGGGATAATTCCACGATCACGGAAAACGCGATAGGTAGAACTGGTAAGATTTTCTTGTAAAAGGAAAGACATGGTCTCCGGATAGTAGTTTTCCTCGATCATGACGGGTTCTCCATCATGATTACGTACACGAACAATCTTTAGAACTCGTGAGCCGTCTTCAACACCCAGTCGTTTTATTACATTTCCGTCCGCTGTAATCCATTCCACAGAAACAAGATCAGCAGAGGCAATACCACCGCTTTGCTCACTGATCTCGGTAAAACTGTTGACCTGATTATTTAGCACGCGGCGCATTTTTTTGTCTGCAACAAAGGTACCGATGCCCTGTTTGCGGACAACATATCCTTCGTCCACAAGGTATTCGATTGCTTTTCGTACAGTAATACGGCTAAGTTCGTATTTTTTACTGAATTCACTTTCAGTCAACATACGCTCTCCAGGCATTAACTTACCAGATACAATCTGTTCTTTAATTTCCTCTGCCAGCTGTTGATACAGTGGAATCATAGAGTTTTTGTTCATGTTTTACCTCTTGTATATATTGTTCTATATAACTACATATGTTGTTATAATATCACCGTGGGTGATTTTCTTCAAGTTTCATCAAAAAAAAACAGAATAATTCATCTTATATAAAGTTATTGCTTTGGAATTGGCGCCGAATAGCCAAATGCACCCTCCATACATACGACTTTTGCTGCAAAAGCCGCTCCTTTTTCCATGGCAATTTGTAAGCGTCTTTGCATTTCCTCCTTATCATCAGCAAAAAGAGAACCATCATACTGAAGAAGTGTAGTGAGCAGGGTTGAAAAATAGGAATCACCCGCCCCCATGGTATCCATGGTGTTTTCTGCCATCTGTGCCTGGGCATAGGAAATATGATCTTCATAAAGAGCATAAGATCCCTTTGAACCAACAGTTCCGATCACAAGACGAACCCCATAAGAAGCTACTTTTTTCATGGCAGCTGTGCGTTCTTCATCATTTAAATGAGAGCAGGAAAGTAATGCTATCTGCAGATAAGGACAAATCTCTGCAAGGGTATCCTGATCCCAGTTGTCAGAAAAATCATAGGCAATTGGAAGTCCGGTTGCTTTCAGAAGTGGGAGATCCTGCAGTGTATAGCTGTTGCCATTGGTATAAATAAGATCGAAGGTTTTGATGTAGTCCAGATCCTCTTTCGTAAAGTCAAAAGGATGCTCTTTGGCAACGCCTCCCTTGTTGGAACCTAAAAATACGCGGTCTCCATTGATCAGAGTAACCCGGGCTGCACCATTCTCGCCATGATAATGTCTGGAGTGACTGTTGTCAATACCGATCTCGTCAATAACTTTGCAGTTATGGATGGCAGCCGCATCATCTCCAAATTTTCCAAGATATGCAGTTTTTCCACCATTCATCTGAGAATATACACAGGTGTTCAGGCACTGGCCGCCTGGGTACATTTTTCCCCGGGATAAATACATGTCAACTACGTTATCTCCAATGGCAATAATTTTAGCTTGTCTACTCATTTTTTCTCCCCCCCGCAGAGCATAATAGTGCTTCTGCTCGGTTATTTTTTAAAAAAGATATTATTTCTAATAATGATTCTGCACAATCATCAATTCGTTCGCGCTCTATATCACGGCAAGGCAGCATATCCGGAATCATGATTACATGACACCCTGCTCGCCATCCGGCTTCCACACCTGCATAGGAGTCTTCCAGAACAAGCGCTTCCTCAACCTTTATTCCGGCTGCCTTTGCAGCAGTTTCAAAGATTTCTCCATTCGGTTTTCCCTTTTCTACCATATTACCAAATACAAAGGCATCAAAGTATTGATAGACATCTGCTTTTTGTAATAGTTTACAGGCTGCATCCTGGTGTGTGGAAGTTGCAAGAACAACGGCATAGTTATTTTCCTTTAACCATTGCAGAAGTTCTCTTAATCCTTTTTTGACCGGAACACCGTACGTATCGATATATAGGTTCGTTTCCTGTTCACGAATCTTTCTATATTTCCAATAATCAAAGTCATCCCCCAGTTCATCATAAAAAATTTTCAGATATCCCTGCAGAGGAAGACCACGCATTCGGTTCATCATTTCCATGGTAATAGGATAACCATATTTTTGACCGATTGAAATCCAGATATCAGAGGTCAGACGTTCCGTATCAAACATCAGACCATCCATATCAAATAAAACAGCTTTTATCATGGTATTTACTCCATGAATGGTTTGAACTGCTGATAATTTCTGATATCTGCAGCAGCAGGATCGAAACAATATTCAATTGCGGTAATTTCCTGACTCAGCAGACCTTTATAATTGTGCTTTTTCAGAGTCTTCAGCCAGTTCTCCAGATTGTGCTTTCCATCTCCCCATATCAGATGTCCGTATGGTGTTCCATCGATGAAATGCATATGAATGATATTTTCATCGCCAAGACAGTTAAACCATTGCTCCGGAGTTTCACCGGATACCCCCATTGCACAGGTGTCGATCATGGCCTTGAAGTTTGGATGATTGATCTCGTCCATCATTCGTTTTACATCTGCAAGAGTAACACCAAGGTTTGTTTCCTGTGGACGAAGGGATTCCATGGCAAGTGTGATCCCCTTACCGCTGGCATATTCAGCAAGACGGGCAAGCATGTCACGGCCGCGTTTCCATGCTTCCTCACGATCCTGATCAAGATTTCCTCTGCCGGAATGAACAGCCATGATCTGGCATCCGAGCTCTTCACCGGCATCCAGTCCTTTTTTGAAATATTCAAAACTTCTGCGATAAAGGTCAGGGTCTGCAGCAGCAAAATGATAAGGAACGCTGCAATTCTCCGGAGTGATCACTTTAATATTCAATCCACGTTCTCTGGCCATACGACTGAATTTACGACAATCATCATATTCCAGATTACTTAAGAAGAAATGAGGTGACCCAGCCCAAAGCTCTATATTCTGAAATCCCGCCCTAAGCTGGGACTCGAGAAAAAATTCAAAAGAAAAGTAACGATAGTGAATATTCATTCCTGCTAATTGATTAGCTTCAATCAGTTTCATAGAAAACTCTCCTTGTCTGTGAAAATTATAATGCAATTATACAAAAGAAGATGTATTATTACAACATATCAAATCTTATATTTTTTTATAAAATTTGTATTGACTGATTATATCGGTTGTTATATATTGTCTTATATAAGCAATGACATAAGGAGGTTACCTGAAATGAATAATATGTCTATCCAAGAAATCGTTGCTGCTATTAAGAACAAGCAGCCTGAAATTAATACCGTATACTTTGTAGGATGTGGAGCATCCATGTCTGATCTTTTCCCAGCAAAGTATTTCCTGGAGAACAATGCAAAGAAACTGCGTACCAGCATCTATACAGCAAACAACTTCAATTACTCAACTCCAGCAGCTGTTGACAATACCTCTGTAGTTATCACCTGCTCATTAAGTGGTGGAACTCCAGAAACCGTAGCTGCAACCAAATTAGCTAGAAAACTCGGTGCACATGTAATCTCTATTACAAATATAGCAGGCTCCCCATTAGACGTAGAAGCAGAATACTGCATCCTTCACGGCTTCTATGAGTCATATGGCGCTAAGATGGAAAAGCCTGCAAGAGCACTTGAACTTGCATGTGAACTGTTAAATGAATATGAAGGATATGCTCATTACGATGATATGCACGTTGGTCTTGCAAAAATCACCGACCTCATCAATGCAGCAGTACCAATGTTCCGTCCAGTAGCAAAGAAATTTGCAGAAGAGAATTACAATGCACCAATTCTCTATGTAATGAGCTCCGGAGCAACCCAGTACACCGCATACGGATTCTCTATGTTCCTGATGATGGAAATGCAGTGGTTAAACGCAACCACCTTCCATTCAGGAGAATTCTTCCACGGACCATTTGAAATGGCAGACGAAAATGCACATTACGTACTCATGATGAACGACGGCCCAACCCGTCCAATGGACGTCCGTGCACTCACCTTTGTACAGCGTATGCATGCAAAGTACACCCTCATCGACGCAAAAGACTACGGCTTAAGCAGCAATGTACCAGCATCCGTAGTTGAATACTTCAACCCACTGATGATCGGAGGTCTTACCAGACTTCTCGGAGAAGAAATCTCCATCCTTCGTGAGCATCCACTGACCATGAGAAGATACATGTGGAAGCTGGAATACTAATTAAATTATTCGATTTCATATTTTTTATTTTCTAAGATAAAAAAAGGGCTGTCGCACACATCATGTGTGGCAGCTCTTTTTCAGTCAATGGAGACGTAGAAATCTGACTGAATACTTGTCCCAAATGAAATAAAATAGTAATTTTTCATTTCCCCTATCAGATATTCGCCAAAATGTAGTCACACGATATATAGAAAGTC
>JAUNAE010000149.1 GCA_030527765.1 Eubacteriales bacterium | reverse complement strand
GGAGACCTTTGCATATTATGAGAAGGCAAAAGAACAGTGGAAAAATCTTCGCATCGTTCATTACGAAGGTGGATTTAACTATTCTGCCATCAATAATCTGGGCGCTTCTGAGGCGAAGGGAGAGTACTACATTCTCCTGAATAATGATACAGAAGTCATTACCGGAGACTGGATGGAACGCATGCTCGGATACTGTCAGCGTCAGGATGTGGGCATTGTGGGCTCCAAGCTTCTTTACCCGGATGACACCATTCAGCATGCAGGTGTGGTCATCGGAATCGGCGGTGTTGCCGGCCACATTGAAGTGGGAAGAGAGAAAACGTTCACCGGATATATGAGACGTCTCAGTGCGGCTCAGGATATCAGTGCGGTAACCGCAGCCTGCCTTATGATCAAAAAATCCGTCTTTGACGAGATCGGCGGACTTTCAGAGGAACTGGCAGTTGCCTTTAATGATGTGGATCTTTGCCTGAGAGTGAGAGAACTTGGTTATCTCGTTGTCTATGATCCACAGGTGCAGCTGTATCATTACGAGTCCAAGTCCAGAGGGTATGAGACCACTCCGGAAAAAATCAAGCGATTCCAGAAGGAGATCGATATTTTCCAGAAACGCCACAAGGATATTCTGGAAAAGGGAGATCCTTACTATAACCCGAATCTGTCTCTTACAAGAGGAGATTGTGCCGTGATTCGCCTGAGTGAAACAATGAAAGGAAAGAATTCATGAAAAAACAGCTTCTGATTGTAGAAAAAGAGAGATTTCTGCTGAATGATCCATGTATCTATCTTCTTCAGGGAATTCTTCCGGAGGGCAGCAAAATCGAGGCTTTTCTGGACAAACAGCCTCTGGAGGTTCTTCAGAAGAAGCATCTGGCAAGAAGTGCCATGGAGAGATTTGCGGAAGGAGAAGATTCTGAAGGACAGAGAACTGAGATTCAGGTAAAGCTTCCGGAATCTCTGGATGGTTTTCGGAATATGATTCTCTATGCGATTCAGGGAAAGAAGAGACGTCAGTGGTTTCAGATTTCCGTGAAGGAGCTTTTGAAAAAGCGTGGAAAGCCTCAGTATTTCATTGAAGAAGAGCGGGTGAACCGGGATACGAACACGCTGCTTATTCGGGGATGGGCAGTTTCCAATGGGCATCTTCGCCTTCGATTTTATGATGAAGAGAAGAAGCCGATTGATACAAGAATTCAGAGAAATACCCGCATTGATGTGGAAGATATGTTCCAGGAATGCACGGTGGATCCGGAAAGCGGATTCTATGCGGAACTGGATCATATCACAGGAAAATACGTGTATCTGGTGATGACCGGGGAGAACAAGGCAAAATCGGTCTACCGTATCGGCGTAGGCAAAAAAGAAGTGCTGGCAGCCAAGGTGCAGAAATATCAGAAAAAAGGTATGGATTACCTGCGAATGAATGGTGCCAGAGCTCTCGCTGTGAAGGTTCAGAGAAAACTCCAGGATTACCACAACCGTCCTCCGGAATATGACAAATGGCTTCCGAAGGTTCTGCCGGGAGAAGAGGAACTGAAGCGCCAGAGAAAACAGGTATTTGACTATGCACCGAAGATTTCCATTGTCGTGCCTCTCTACAAAACAAGAGAGGATTATCTGAGACAGCTTGTGGATTCCGTGCGGAATCAGACATACCAGAACTGGGAACTGTGTCTTTCAGACGGCAGCGGGGAGAATTCTCCGCTGACAGCACTTCTGGCAAAGCTTTCCAGAGAGGACAGCCGTATTCGGACAGTGTATCCGGGAGAAGCACTTCGCATCGCCCAGAATACCAATGAAGCCATCAACATCGCCACAGGAGATCTCATTGCATTTGCAGATCACGACGATGTTCTTTGTCCGGACGCATTGTATGAGTGTGTGAAAGCACTGAATGAGGATCCGACCATTGAGATTCTCTATACAGATGAGGACAAAATGTCCATCAAGGGAACCCGCTATTTTGAGCCGGCCTTTAAGCCGGATTTCAACCCGGATCTCCTACGTACAGTCAATTACATCTGTCATCTCTTTGTTGTAAAGAGAGAACTCATGGACAGCATCGGACTTCTTCGTCCGGAGTTTGACGGAGCTCAGGATTATGATCTGATTCTGAGATGCACGGAGCAGGCGAAAAATATTTACCATATTCCGAAGATTCTGTATCACTGGAGATGCCATGAGGATTCCACTGCAGAAAATCCGGAGAGCAAGCGTTATGCTTTCGATGCGGGACAGCGGGCAGTGCAGGCGCATTATGAGCGTCTGAACATACCGGCAGAAGTGTCTGCAGGAGAATATCTGGGACTTTACAGAACACGCTATCACTGGAAAGAGACACCGCTTGTATCCATTATCATTCCGAATAAGGATCACATTCAGGATCTGGACCGCTGTGTACGTTCCATCGAGAATAAATCCACTTACAAAAATGTGGAGTATATTATTGTAGAGAACAACAGCACAGAGCCGGAAACCTTTGCGTACTACAAGAAACTGGAGCAGGAAAATCCGAAGGTGCACGTCGTGTACTGGGATGGCATTTTCAATTACTCCGAGATCAACAATTTTGGAGCCAAGTATGCAAAAGGCGAATACTTGCTGCTTCTGAATAATGACACAGAAGTCATTAATGAGGACTGGATTGAGGAACTTCTCGGTTATTGCATGCGCCCGGATGTTGGTATTGTAGGTGCGAGACTTTATTATGAGGACAATACCATTCAGCACGCCGGTGTGGTTATGGGATTTGGCGGTATTGCAGGACATTGCTTCGTTCAGCAGCCGAGAGAAAGTACCGGATACTGTCATCGTATCATCTGTGCCCAGGATTACAGTGCTGTAACCGCAGCCTGCATGATGGTAGATCGAAAAGTCTTCGATGAGGCAGGTGGTCTTTCTGCAGATCTCGCCGTTGCCTTCAACGACATCGATTTCTGCCTGAAAGTGCGAAATGCGGGGTATCTGGTTGTGTACAATCCTTACGTGGAACTGTACCACTATGAATCCAAATCCAGAGGACTTGAGGATACTCCGGAGAAGAGAGAGCGCTTTGCAAGGGAGATTGCAACTCTGGAGGAACACTGGCCGGAAGTATTTAAGAAACCGGATCCGTACTATAATCCGAATCTGACACTGAAGAGTCAGGATTTTTCACTGAAGAGGTTATAATTTATATGAAGGACAATCAAAGATCTGACAATCGAAGATGGCGTCCCGGCAAGGAGCAGCAGACACGTATTCTGCTGCTTTTTGCACTATGTCTGGCAAGTGCCCTTGTATTCCGGGAGTATCTTTTCGGGGAGAAGACACTGGTATTTAATGATATCGGAAGTGATACATATCAGTTGTATACCATGCAGTTTGCAAGTATCATCAACCATCTCAGAGAGGGAAGTTTTTCTATCTGGGATTTCACCAATGGATTTGGAATCAACCAGTTCAACCTGAACCTGTTTGATCCCTCGGAAATGCTTGTTTTTGCCATGGGATATGTGCTTGGATCCGGTAGAGTTCTGTTCTACCTGGTTCTCGTGCAGATTTTGAAAATACTGGCAGCAGGATGGATTTTTTATCATTACTTAAGCTGCTTCTCTTTAAGCCGTCCGGCAAAATTCGCCGCGGCCTTTGCATACGGGCTGAATGGCTATCTTCTTGTGTGGGGACAGCATTACCAGTTTGGTATGGTAACCGTTTATTTTCCGCTGATGCTTCTTGCCTGTGAAAAATATCTCCAGGGCAAAAAAAGTGGAAAACTTTTCCCGGTGACCGTGTTCTTATGTGGAATATACAGCGTGTATTTCAGCTTTATGGCACTCTCGGGAGTTGGAGTTTATCTTTTAATTCGAAGCCTCATGCTGGAGGATGTGAGCGGAAAAGAGCGTGTGAAGAAGTTTTTCGCAGGATGCCTGCAGATCCTTCTGGGACTTGCCATGGCCATGGTAATTTTTCTTCCTATGGCGGAATGCATTCTTGGGGTTTCCGGACGTGTGGGCGGCTCTGACGGTGGAATTCTTCAGAGAATGATGGATTCCATAAGGAAATTCCCTTATGCAAAGTATTTCCAGTCACTGCTTTTGAGAATGTATTCATCAACACTCCAGACAACCGGAGATCTGGCAGATTCCTGGTTCGAGAACCTGTATAATTATTATGAGGACCCGGTGGTCTTCGCAGGAACTTTATCTGTATTTTTGAACCTGCAGCTTCTCTGTGTTTTCTGGAAAAAGAAAGTGTCTGTTCGCAGGAAGATCGGGGTGTATGCAGGTGCATTCCTCATCATCTTCAGTCTGGTGCTGCCGGTTGTGGGAACGGTTATGAACAGTTTTACCTACTATACCGGAAGATTTACCTTCCTTCTGACACCGTTTCTTCTTCTTGGCATGGCATGGTCCTTGGATGATCTGGGAAAAGAAGGGCGGATACAGATTCCTGCACTGGTTGTGGGAACGGCAGGGCTCCTTGCGGCAAGTATCATTGGATACGGGCAGAGTGTGTTTGCTTCCTATCGACTGAATGCGCTTGTGATCGGCGTGACAGGATGCCTGATGGCAGCGGTCTTGATTCTTCTGTCTTTCCGAAAGAAAGAAAAGAGCAGAAGGGCTGTCTGGGCGGTGCTGATGGCGCTGATGATGGTGAATCTTGTATCAGAGGCAGATACGAACTATGAAGAGAGACGGACGCTGAACCGGCAGGACACTCCTGCGGAGACTTACGGGGCTCTTGCAGAAGAGGCGGATAAGATGAGGGACTCTGAGGATGCGGAGACCGCAGCTCTTGGAAAACTGGCTTATCCACAGCAGTATTTCCGGGACTTGTATGCTTCACCGGTGACCCCGATGCTGGCGGATCTGAGAGCATCAGACAAAGAACTCTACCGCGTGGAGAAGGATTACATCCTGAATACAACGACAACGAGTATGGACGGGCTGGCACAGAATTATCGAGGTCTGACCTCATATAACTCCGTGCAGAATAAGAACATTATTGATTTTATTGATGTAGTCATTCCGGAAGTTCACTATCCGGATAAGAACCATTTCCTTTTCGCAAAGGTGATGGATGACAATGAACTGGCTTCCTTTCTGGGAGTTCGGTATCTCATGTCCTATCGAAGCGATCTGGACGATTACGGCTATGATCTCATCGGCACTTATGAGCCGATGTATCTCTACCGGAATGAGAAGCAGACAGACTTTGCACATTTTTATACAAGGACGATTTCCGAGGAAAGCTTCCGAAAGCTGTGCAAAGAAGAGACAAGACTGGAACTGCTTGGGAACGTCATCGCATTGGAAGATGGGGAAGAAATTTCTTCCATGGAGGAAGTGATCGGAGAAAATTCCGGTGATGATCAAGTGGAGGAATCCGTTGCAGAAGAGATAAACTCAGGAGAGTCGAAGTCGAAAAAGACAGAGGCTGAACAGGAATCCCGGGTAGTGATGGGAGAACCTGAGAGAGATTCTCATTTGTCCGGAAGTATCAAAGCTGCTTCCGACGGATATGTGCTGTTCATGATTCCTTTTGAAAAGGGATGGAAGCTTCAGATCGATGGAGAAGACACAGAGCTTCAAAAAGGAGATCTTGGTTTCCTGGCCTGCAGTGTCACAGAAGGAAACCATGAGTTCACTTTGACGTTTGAAGCTCCGGGACTTCGAAAAGGTATGGCTGTCAGTGCCGTATTCTGGATGATTTATCTTCTTTTGTATTTTCCGGGAGTCATTCCCTTGTATTTGCGAAAAGTGCGAATGAAATAACTGAGATCATTGAATCCGGTCTGATAGGCGATTTCCGTAATGGAAGCGTCCGAAGCGGACAGTTGGTAACAGGCCTGTTCAATGCGCATACGATTCAGATAATCCATAGGTGTCTGATGGGTCATTTCCGAGAAGAAACGACAAAAATATTTGGGAGACATGGAAACTGAGGCGGACAGCTCCTGCAGAGTAATCTGGGTGGTGTAATTCCTTTCGAGGAATTCCACCACCTTTTTTAGCTGCATGATTCGTTTGTAATCCCGGCGGGTTGGTGCGACACCTTCCAGATAGTAATGATTGCCGAAAACAATCCCAAATAAGTGGTAAAATTGTCCAAATACAGACAGGTGATATCCATCCGGTTTCTGACTCATAGCCTCAAAAATTGCGGAAACACAGGAGAGGATTTCCGACTGTTCCGAGGTAAAATGAGGAAAAATCATAAGTTCCTGATGAATGACACGCTGCATGTATTCTGCACAGGCAGGATTGGCTTTTAAAAAAGCGTTCATATCAAAGACAATACACTCATAGACACATTGCTCAGGAATTCCTGCATGGAGTACACCGCTGTTGACAAAAATGACATCACCTTTTGTTGTCCGGAATGTTTTTTCGTCTAATGTGACGGTGAAATTGCCCTCGATCACACGAATTAATTCATATTCTACGTGCCAGTGGTAAGACATGACATAACGGGGATGGGTTTTGTCTATGTGGTGAAACTCAAAAGGAAAATCGTAGGTTCCACGAAGCCGGTCCTCGTTTCGATCCAGATCGTGCATAAAAAAACCTCCTTCATTCAAAAATCAGATATATAAATAAAAGAATGACAAAAAAGTGAATATTGTACTACTTTTTGCCATTATAGCACAAGTAATCCGTACCTGGCAAAGATATAATAAGAACAGCAGTGATATTAAGGGCAAAAGCAGTGGGGATTAGGGTGTCAATCAGATTCTCACAATCCGCTTTCGCTGCTTGTGAGTAACCGAATAGCTGATCAGCAGGAGCTTGATTCGGTTAAATTGATGAATGCAATGTGGACTTTTGACTCTGATATCACAATAGTGTATGAAATCTTATGGAGGTAAAATGAAATGGCAGACACAAGAAAGCTGATCGGAGCTCATCCGGTCATCGGTATCAGACCTGTAATTGATGGACGTAAAGGACCTCTGGATGTTAGAGGATCACTGGAAGAGCAGACAATGGGTATGGCTCTTAAGGCAAAGAAACTTTACGAAGAGAATCTTAGATATTCTGATGGTACACCTGTAAAGGTTATCGTATCCAATACCACCATCGGCCGTGTTCGCGAGAGTGCAGCATGTGCTGAGCAGTTCAAAAAAGAAGGTGTAGATATTACACTTACCGTTACTCCGTGCTGGTGCTATGGTTCTGAGACCATGGATATGGATCCTACTACGATTAAAGGTGTATGGGGGCTGAATGCTACTGAGAGACCTGGTGCTGTTTATCTTGCATCCGTTCTTGCTACACATGCACAGAAAGGTCTTCCGGCATTTGGTATGTACGGACGTGATGTTCAGGAAGCAGACGATGAAGTGATTCCGGAAGATGTAACAGAAATGCTTCTTCGCTTCGGACGTGCAGCAGTTGCAGTTGCATCTCTTCGTGGAATGTCCTATCTGCAGATTGGTTCCGTCACAATGGGTATCGGCGGATCTATCATGGATCAGGATTTCATGGAGTCCTATCTTGGCATGCGTGTAGAGTCTATCGATGAGGTAGAGATTATCCGTCGTATGTCTGAGGGCATCTATGATGAGGAAGAATTCCAGAGAGCTCTTGCATGGACAAAAGAGAACTGCAAAGAGTGCTTCGATAAGAACCCTGACTGGATCCAGAAGTCTCGTGAGAAGAAGGATGAGGACTGGGAGTTCACCGTTAAGATGTATGTCATCATCAAAGACCTTATGAGAGGCAATGAGAAACTTGCTGAGAAGTTCCCGGAGGAAGCTCTTGGACACAACGCAATCGCAGGTGGTTTCCAGGGACAGAGACAGTGGACAGATTTCTATCCGAACTGTGACTATCCGGAAGCATTCCTTTCTACTTCCTTCGACTATGACGGCGCACGTGATCCATACGTACTTGCAACAGAGAACGACGTACTGAACGGTCTTTGCATGCTGTTCCAGAAACAGCTCACCGGACGTGCTTCCATGTTCTCCGATGTACGTACCTACTGGAGTGGAGATTCTGTAAAGAGAGTAACCGGATATGAACTGGAAGGCCATGCAAAAGATTCAGACGGATTTATGCATCTGATCAACTCCGGAGCATCTGCACTTGATTTCTCCGGTGTATGCACCGATGAGAACGGTGAGCCAACCATGAAACAGTGGTGGGATGTAACAGAAGAAGATCAGAAGAAACTTCTTGCAGCTACTGAGTGGGCTCCGGCAGACAACGGATACTTCCGTGGCGGCGGATATTCTTCCAGATTTGTAACTAAGACAGAGATGCCGATCACCATGATGCGTCTGAACCTTGTCAAAGGTCTTGGACCGGTTCTTCAGATCGCTGAGGGCTGGACAGTAGCACTTCCGGATGAGGTTACAGATACTCTTTGGAAGAGAACAGACTACACATGGCCATGCACATGGTTCGCTCCAAGATGCGATGGCAAAGAGGGAAGCCCATTCAAGAGCGCTTACGAAGTAATGCGTAACTGGGGTGCAAACCACGGTGCTTCCGTATACGGACATGTTGGTGCCGATCTGATTACAATGGCATCTATGCTTCGTATTCCGGTATCTATGCACAACGTTCCGGAAGAGAAGATCTATCGTCCGGCTGCATGGAACGCATTCGGAATGGACAAAGAAGGCGCAGACTACAGAGCATGCGCAGCTTACGGTCCACTGTACAAATAAGATTTATTATGAATAAGTAATTCACTTGAGATGAATATGTAATTTACTT
>JAUNAE010000633.1 GCA_030527765.1 Eubacteriales bacterium | reverse complement strand
AGATCAAGACCGGAGCTCCCTCCCGTTCCGAGCGTGTGGCAAAATACAATCAGCTTCTTCGCATCGAAGAACAGCTCGGTGCGAGTGCTGTATATCCCGGAATGAACGCTTTCCATGTAAAATAAATAAAGCAGGAAATTCCGATCCTCTTTCCGCGGACGCATCTCTGATCACTTCCGCGGATGACAAGAAACCTCCATACCTGCAGGTTCAGCCTGTAAGTATGGAGGTTTCTTTATTCTCTGCCAATGATTTTGTTCACAAACGTTCTGCTTTTCTTAAGAGCGTACCTATATCTATGTGGGAGAGACTGATCAACTCCTCATTTTGACATAAACCGGAACATATCCGCTCCCATGATCTTCACCTCTGCCCGGTCGGCCTCTTCTTCCAACAGCCTGATTTCCCTTTCCGATAAGATCACCTGCGAGGCGTCATACAGATCCTGTACCTGATAAGGTTTTCGGCATCCGCACACCGGAACGATTCCTTTTGACACACAGAACGCCATCGCTACCTGCGGAATGGATATATTATGACGCTTTCCTATACGATTCATAAGAACATACAGCGCATGCAGTTTTTTCTTTTTTCGCGCGAACATTATTTTCATAATAGACTTGGATGTCTTTACTCTGGGATCTACAAGCATTCCTTCTTCCAAAACTGCCCACGCCCAAAAGGCAATATTGTTTTTTCTGCACCATTCTGTCAGTCCGTTCTTTTCCCAGGTACGGTTAATCAAGCTGTAATGATTTTGGACTCCATATAAAGGAATGCCGGCTTTCTTCAAAATTTCTTCCGCTCTCATGCATTCCTCTAATGTAAAATTAGATACTCCGATATGCCTGATCTTCCCCTCCTGATATAGGGCAATAATTTCCTTCAGATTTTCTTCAATGTCTTTCGGGAGATGCAGCCAGTAAATATCAATATAAGCTCTGTTGAACTCACGCAGATCGCGCTCCAGGGACTTCCTGACCTGGCCGTTCTTATATTTCGTAAGCGGTGTGAATTTCGATGACAGAATGATGCCTTCCGTCCCGAATTCTCCCATCATTTTCTGTGCTTTTCCAAGTCCGTAATCCTGTGCAAAATCAAACACATTGAGTTCTTTCTCTTTTGCGATGTCTATGCTTTCCCTGATCACTTCAGGGTCAACATAACTTCCCCGGACCAATTTTCCATAGGCTTTACCTCCCCAGGAATTTGTGCCGATGACTGCTCTTATATTGCTTAATTCCATATTTTTTCCAGTCCTTTCCGTGATGAGCTGACAGCTATATATCGCTCTCTTATAAATAACTTTACAAATCTATCCTCTCTCGGGAACCCTGCTGTTTTGAGACCTTGTTATTGAGAGATCTTTCTATCTGGGAATCTACCTTTATTATACATCACTTATTTATTTTAGTCCCCCTTAACCATCAAATAAAAACAATACGATTCAAATATCCGTCAGATCGAGGTCTTATATCTCATAGTCTGAGTCGCATGCTTTGAATCGTATGTACTGATATTTTCTCTTTATTGTCCTTAGCTGTGTTTATTTATTTCCAATAAAAACATTTAATAGGAGTAGGCATCTTCAAAATGCCATAATCCGGACGTATCATACTCCTCCGGGAGCACGATCCACTGATCATCACCGGATTCGATGTACC
>JAUNAE010000632.1 GCA_030527765.1 Eubacteriales bacterium | reverse complement strand
GAAAGAATTCCACTATCACCGATACCCATAATGTCGTCTGTGTGAATTTCTTTCCCGTCCAAACTTGTATCACGAACTGCATAAGTAACCTGACCTGTTTTTACATTCTTGATTTCTTCCAGCATCATTTCTTCATTTTCTTCTGCTGTTGCATCAGGTGAGAAGTTGATAATCGCAGTAATTCCCTGTGGTACCGTCTTTGTAGGAATCACAATCACTTCTTTATCTTCTACTAATGATTTTGCTTGATTTGCAGCAAGTGTAATATTTTTATTATTAGGAAAAATAAATACATGTTTTGCATTTACTTCATCTATAGCATTCAACATGTCATCCGTACTTGGATTCATTGTCTGTCCACCCTCAATAATATAGTCTACACCAAGTTCCCTGAAAATTTCATTTAAACCTTCTCCAATAGATACTGCAATGAAACCATATTCTTTTAGATTTGCTTTCTCTTTTGCCTTTTCTTCTTTTGCTATTTTTTCTGCTTCACGAATTAATTTTTCTTCGTGTTCTTCACGCATGTTATCAATCTTCATACGTGAAAGTTGACCAAAAGTTAAAGCTTTCTGAATTGCCAATCCAGGATCATTCGTATGAACATGAATCTTAACAATATCATCATCTGCTACACATACAATAGAATCACCGATAGACTCCAAGAATGATTTAAATTCTCTCTCGTCTTTATCTGTAAATTCCTTTTCTGTCATAATAATAAACTCAGTACAATAACCAAATTTAATCTCTGCATTTGTCTCAGCACTGATTTTTGTCATATTGACCGATGAACTAGGTGTAATCTTGCTGTAGTCTACTTCCTTACCAAGGAAAGCATCATACGCACCTTTCAGTACTTCCAAAAGCCCTTGCCCGCCAGAATCCACAACACCTGCTTCTTTAAGTACCGGTAGCATATCAGGTGTCTGTGATAATACAAATTCTCCATGTTCTAATACTTGTGGAATAAATTCATCCAAATCATCTGTAGTTTCTGCTAATTCTAAAGCTTTGTCAGCAATCCCTCTTGCCACCGTAAGAATTGTACCTTCTTTCGGTTTCATAACAGCCTTATATGCTGTTTCTTTTGCTTTATCCAATGCGTTTGCCAAGGTAATAACATCAATTTCTTTTGTTTCCTTAATTGATTTTGTAAATCCTCGGAACAACTGCGATAAAATAACACCCGAATTTCCACGTGCTCCGCGAAGCGAACCTGAAGAAATCGCTTTTGCTAAAGTCTCCATCGTCATATTCTCTAACGCTGTTACTTCTTTTGCCGCAGCCATAATAGTAAGTGACATGTTGGTACCGGTGTCACCATCTGGAACTGGGAAAACGTTTAATTCATTAATATATTCTTTCTTTGCTTCAATGTTCGCCGCTCCGGCCAAAAACATCTCAGAAAGCATTTCTGCATTAATTGTTTTAGTTGCCAAAACTAGATCCTCCTTAACTAATCAATCACTCTTACGCCTTCAACGTATATGTTAATCTTATCCACGGTCATACCTGTGAATTCTTCTACTCTATATTTTACATTTTGAACCAAGTTGTCACTAACAGTTGAAATACATACACCATAAGATACAATCACATGAAAATTGATAATTAGTTGATTATCTTCTGTAATCTCTACTTGTATACCATGGGTAAGACTT
>JAUNAE010000631.1 GCA_030527765.1 Eubacteriales bacterium | reverse complement strand
AGCAGCTCCGGAAGCAGCTCCGGCTCCGGCTGTTGAAGCTGCAGCTGATGCAGAAAAAGCACTGTATGCACCTGTAACAGGTAAAGTTGTAGAGAGATCTGAGATTCCGGATGATACATTTGCTTCCGGCGTTCTCGGAGATGGTGTAGGAATCCTTCCTACCGTTGGAGAAGTTGTTGCACCGTTCGATGGTGAGATTTCTTCCACAACAGATACAAAACATGCTATTGGTATTACAGGTCCTGGCGAAATGGAAGTTCTGATTCATGTAGGTGTTGACACCGTTAACATGAAAGGCGATGGCTTCGAACTGTTTGTTTCTGAAGGAGACAAAGTTAAGAAGGGCCAGAAGCTGATGACATTCGACATTGAAAAGATCAAAAAAGCTGGATACAGTTCCTGTGTAGCAGTCCTTCTTACCAATTCCGATGATTATCCGGAATTCAAGGTTGTTAAGACTGGTGATGCAGAGAAAGGTACAAAACTGTACACTGCTTAATTTTCACAATTGCCGGAGACCTGATCAGTCAGGTTTCCGGCTGTTTTTTCTTGATTTAGAGTTATTAGGGGGTTCTTAAATGAACATTGCAGAGATTGCAAAGATGGCTGGCGTATCAAGTGCGGCCGTATCCAGATATTTTAATAATGGATACATCTCTGAGAGCAAGAGAGATGCGATCAGAGAAGTTGTCGAAAAGACAGGATACCGTCCATCCGTGCAGGCTCAGACACTGCGAACAAAGAAGACAATGCTGGTAGGTGTTATTATTCCGAAAGCGGCTTCCTCTGCGATGGGGAAGATGGTAGAAGGCATTCTTTCCGTATTGAATGAGAGCGGCTACCGCATGCTTCTTGCGGTTACATTGAATGATCCTGAAAAAGAAGTGGAATATCTTCGCACCTTTGACCAGAAACAGGTGGATGGAATTATTCTTGCTGCAACAATTTTTACAGAAGAACATAGAAAAGCGTTGAATGATCTGAAAGTGCCGGTGGTTATCGTCGGCCAGCAGGTGGATGGATTTGCCTGCGTTTATCATGATGATTATCACGCAATCTATGAATTGACAGACAGAGTTCTTCGGAACGGACATCAGAATCTTGGTTTCCTGAGTGCGACCCAGGAAGATAAAGCTGCGGGTGCAGAACGATATCGAGGTTTCTGCGACGCGATGAGAGATCATGGAAAAGAAGATATGCAGAAGGCATATGTGACAGCTGCTTTCCGGTTTGAGTCGGGTTACGAAAAAGCAGAAGAACTTTTGAAAGAATATCCTGATCTGGATGGAATTATATGTGCGACAGACGAAATTGCTGCAGGAGCACAGCAGTATTTAAAAGAGCATGAAGAATTTGCCGGTCGGGACATGATTGTCACCGGACAGGGAGATTCCAGACTGTCGAAAGTGACGTATCCAACCATTCCGACGATTCATTACTATTATTATGAGAGTGGACGTCAGGCGGTACAGATTCTTATGACAGAACTGAATGGGAAGGAAGATGACAAGGCAGTCATTCAAAGAGAAATCAAGCTGGGATACGAAATTGTAACCCATGGAATCAATATATAACGAACTTAAAAGCAGTCAGAGCAGAATTGGAATTGCTGCCGGCTGTTTCATCTCAGTCGGGGAGACCCCCATCTTCTATAAGTGGGGGATAACAAATTAG
>JAUNAE010000148.1 GCA_030527765.1 Eubacteriales bacterium | reverse complement strand
GCTTCCGGTGAACGTGCGATACGGTGCACAGAACGGAGAAATCACCCAGGGTACAAATGTGGTTGGTGTGTATTCGGTATCAAATTCAGGACTTGTAACCTTTGTATTTAACGATGATTACAATACGGAAAACAACACCATTATCAATACATTTAATATTACCGGAACCGCGAGATATACCGGAACGGCGACAGACGACGAGAAAAAGTTCCTGTATGAAAGCGGAGACAAAGAAATCGAAGTTATTAATCCGGGAGATTTCCTTGTAGAAAAGGAAAATGAAGTTCAGTATACGCCTATCGGTCAAACGGGTGTTATTCAATATACGGTATCCATCAGCAGTACTGCCGGTACCAATGCCCCGTTTGAAATCAAAGATAGCTTAGGCATAACCGGAAGTGCAGTACAGTCTGCGGTAATTGATTCCGGAAGTTTTCAAATTGCGGACGATCAGGGAAATACAGTATCCGGATATCAGCTTCAGGTGGCCTCCGACGGGCAGTCTTACACCATTACGAATCTTCCGGCATTAGGGGAGAATGGACGTTATAAAATTACTTACAATGTGAATGTAAACTTTCCGAAGACTCCGGCAGGGCGTCTGGAGACTGGATCGGTTTCCAATCATGTTTTCGTCACATCCGATGATACACTGGAGGATCAGACAACGACAGATTACAGAACTCTGCTGACAAAACAGTTCGTTCGATATGCCGGAGGAACCGGAATGTTGTGGAGAATCCTGGGATTTACGAACGGAATGGATCTTTCGGGGATGGTTGTCACCGATACTGCAGGGACAGCAATTAATGGGACTTATGGAAACGTTTATCTTGTCAATAAGGATGGGACATCAACACAGCTTGGAATGGCCGGACGTCAGGTAAATGGGAATTCTTTCACATACACATTTCCAAACAGAGACTACTCCAACGTGTCTTATTGGTATATAAACTATGCCACGGATGGTGTTGTAAGTGCCGATCAGAAACAGGTAACTGATACAAACAGTGTCACTGTGAAGCCGAAAGATGACGATGGATGGTCTGTGGAAAATGTTCCGGGAATTGGAAATAATACAAGTGCTGCGGTAAATAAAGAACTTTTACGGGAAGAGAGAGACGGATCGAACAGCAATAATCGAACAATGTACTGGAGTTTTGCGGCAAATTACACAGGCCTGGAAGAACAGACAAGCGGCGCCCTGGCGATTACGGACCGATTAACATCTCATTATTATGCGAATGACAAGCCGACCGGATACGAAATACTGCATTATATGATTCCTTCCGAAATCAATGCTGCAATTCAAGATCCGTCGAAAGGATTAAAAATTACAACAACCCGCAATGATATTTCTGAGACGCTGACTTACGCTGAGGCGATTCAGAGAGGTTATCGAATGGAGATCACCTATTTTGATTCGGATAATAATGCAACAACCGATTTAAATGGCAGAGCTTATCGCTTCGAAATAATTCTCAGAGCTCCTTCGGGACAAAGACTGTATGTGACCAATATTACTCTGGATGAGTATCCAACTCATTTTGACAGCAGTACATCTCAGAGTATGCGTCATCATCTGACGAATGTTGTCTGGACACAGGATGCACAGGATACGGCAGAACATGATATTACGATTTCATACGGTGGAATTCAAAAGCTTGTTTATGATGTAAATGGAGCTCCGAATGCCAATGATGTGGAGATGGATTATGAGCTTGTCAAAACACGTCTGGGAGGACGTCTGATCTATGTTCTTCTTGGAACGATTCCGGAAGGACAGGATACGGTGACGTTTGTGGATCAGCTGCCGGATGGATTGACGCTGCCGAACGTGGATGCTTATGGAGATTGGAACAAAAGCAATTCTTTGAGTGTTGCGGTATATCCCATGGGAAACGGCAACAGTTTTGATTTTAATCTGTGGGACGAGAATGGTCCTTCTGCACGTCAGCAAAATGTGAACATCAGTTATGAAAATAATACACTGACGGTGACAATCTCCGGTCTTGGATCGGCATTACCTCTTCCTGATCATCGAATTGTCGGAATACAGGTGAACAGTGTGATTGATGAAAACTGGTCTTCTTATGACGATGTGAAAGTGACGACGACAGGATCCGGAGTGACAGTAAAGAGAGAGTTTTCCAATACGGTAAATTTCAACGGACTGAGTGATACAAGAAATGTAACACTGACAACAGAGAAGGAAGTCATCACGAAGAAAGGTGCACCTCAGTCTTCCAACAATTCGAAAGTGGATTATACAATTGAACTGAATCCGGATGGGCTGGATCTTATGCCGGACAGCGATATTCTGACATTGAAAGACAGGATTGAATCTTCAGATCTGTCGGTATCTCTGGATCGAAGCAGTGTCAGACTTTATAAACGCAATGAGAATGGATCTCTCGGAGAAGAAGTAACCATTGAGAATCTTAAGATTCAGGAGGAAGTGAATGAAGGGGGAAGTGCAAGCCAGTACTTTGAAATCACGGTGCAGGATGAAACCCCTTATATTCTCAAATACACCTACAATGTGGCGCCAATCAGTACCGGTGCAAGTGGTAACGGACAGCTGAAAAATAACGCCGAACTTAGTGGAATTACTTCCAGTGAAGATAATACAGAAGTGAAAGATGCCAGCAGTTCTGCAACTTCGGATCACGGTGCGCTTGTTTTCTATAAGATTGATGCGGATAACAATGCCGCATTTCTGAATCAGGCAAAATTCAAAGTGGAAGAGTACCAAAACGGAAACTGGAGTACGACAATCCAGGAGTTTGATGTGAGTGGTCCTCAAGGAAGTGGAGAACGATTTGACTATTATTCATCTACAAATGTGCTGAAGGGCAATACGCTGTACCGGGTTGTGGAAACAAAGGCTCCCGCAGGATATAAGCTGGATGATACTCCGTTCTACTTTATCATTAAAGGAGATATGGGAAACGGAATTGCTTCAACAGATGAGCAGGCTATGAGTGCTGCCGGAGCACCTTCCGGTTATAACATTCATATGTTGGAACTTCACAAAACCAGTTATTTCTATCTTACAAATGAAAAAGCAAGAACAGAAGTATCTGTGAAAAAAGTCTGGAAAGACAATAATGATATGGAGAAATTGAGACCGGAGACCATTACCATTCATCTCAAGGCTGGAGAAACGGTAGTCGACAGTAAGACTATTTCTGCGACGGATGACTGGAACTGGACGTTTACCGGACTGGATCAGTATGATTCCGACGGAAATGAAATCGTTTATACTGTTTCGGAAGAACGTGCAGAAGGATATGAAACTCCGGAGATTACCGGAGACGCTGAAAACGGCTTTACTGTGACGAACCGAAGAAATTACACACCGGATACAGGACTTCATTTGGATTCCAAACCGTTTGTGATCATTCTTTTGATGATACTGATTCTGGCAGCTGGATATGGAACGATTCTTTTCCGACGAAGACAACTTCAGTAAAGGAAGAACCTATGGCAAGAAGAGCAGAGAGTAATAAAAAAGACGATCGAAAATTGGGAATAGAAATATCGGAACGAAAACATGTGCATTTTTTGAATTCGGAACACAAAAAGATGCTGGACTGGATGAAACATGTGAAGTTTAAGAAAACGCTAGTCGGCGGCATCAGTGAACAGGATATGTGGAAAAAACTGGAAGAACTGAATGTGATGTATGAAGCGTCTCTGACAGCGGAGCGTGCCAGATATGATGCTCTGTTAAAAGCCTGTCTTGAGTCCGATGAAATTATCGGAGAATATGAAGATCTTCTGACAGCAGAACGTGCCGGAAAGCAGGTTTCCGGTAAAAGACATGCCGGGTTTTGAAAAACACGGGGGAGGTAAGCTTCCCCCAAAAAGAGAATTTTCTGCCGCGGAGATTATCCGAAGGCGGAGGATTCATTATGAAATCAGGCTCGGATATCGAAGGCTTTTGTTTCGGATGGTTCTGTTTGCCGGCATTGGGTGGCTGCTGTTTACAAAGGTGATGCTGTTTACCCAGGTTAAAGGAAATGAAATGTTCCCGGCGATGAAAGATGGGGATCTTTTGATTGCCTTTCGCCTGCAGCAGGAATATGTCAAAAATGATGTGGTCGTCTATACCGTTAATGGAGAGCAGAAGACGGGACGTGTCATGGGGAGGGCAACGGATGTCATCATGATGGATGACAGTGGTTCTCTTCTCGTGAATGGAACTGTTCAGACCGGGGAGATTTTGTATCCGACTTATGCAAAAGAAGGAATAGAGTACCCCTATATTGTACCCGAAGAAAGCGTCTTTATACTAAGTGATTACCGTACAAGAGGAATTGACAGCAGGGATTATGATGCAATTCCATTAAAGGATGTGAAGGGGAAGGTGATTACCATTCTCCGAAGACGCGGTCTGTAGACTCTGGTTATAACTCCCGCGGGGAGTATAATAAATATATTTTTAGGAGGATTTAATCCATGAAGAAGAAACTTTTAGCATTGGCTCTGTCAGCAGTAATGATGATGGGCCTCCAGACAGCCACCTTTGCAAGTAGTGAGTATACCGATGTATCCGAAATCACTATTAAAAAAAGCCATGTGCTTGATGGAGAAGGAAGCAGTCCTGAGGAGACCTTTAAGCTTACTCAGGTAAGCAGTTCCGTAAAGAGTGGAGATGCAGCAACAGCACCAGCTCTTGGAGCGATCTCTGACGTTGCATATAATGCCGGAGCTGCAACTGCAACTGGAGCAGCCGGAGCATTTACTGTAGCGCTTCCGACTTATACACAGCCGGGTGTTTATGAGTACATCCTGAAAGAAACTGAGGGAGATACCGCAGGTGTTACTTACCACACAGGAGAGATCAAACTCGTTGTAACAGCACTTGAGCAGGATGGAATTGTTCGTGTTGCTGCAGTTCACACAGAAGATGAAGGAGAGCAGAAGACAGACGAGTTTACAAACACTTACACAGCAAACAAACTGAACGTCAAAAAGACCGTTGCAGGTAACATGGGTGATAAAAACAAAGAGTTCCAGTTTACCGTAACTCTGACCGGACCGGCGGACAAAACTTGGAACAATGCTGTAACCGTGACCGGTGGCGCATCCTCTCTTCAGCAGACCGGAAATGTATACACCTTTACTCTGAGTGATGGAGATACGGCAACATTTGAGAACATTCCTGCGGGAGTTTCCTACACTGTAACTGAGGAAACTTATGAGGGATATGATACCAAATCTACCGGAACTACCGGAACGATGGATAATGCAGAGAAGACCGCAGCCTTCACAAACACTGCAGAGGGTGATGTAGATACCGGTATCAATATGGACAGCCTGCCATATATCATGACTCTTGTTGTGATCGCATGTGCCGGTATGGTACTTCTCGTTTCCAGAAAACGCAGATTCGAGTAATTATTTTACTGTTTTACAAAATGATGTTTGACTCCTGAGGAGAAGAGAGGGACGGATGAGTTTGTCCGTCCCTTTCCTAAATAGAGGGGAAAGGATTGGATGGCAAGAGTTTTATTAAAAATACTGAATGCACTGATGACCATAAGCGCAGCTGTCGTGATTCTTCTGTTTGCATCATATTCCATATATGCGCTGTGGGACAACGAACAAATCTATGCATCTGCAGATGATGTGCAGACAGATATGCTGAAACGAAAACCGAAGATCGACCCGGAGAGCGGCGGTGCTTCTTTTGAGGAACTTCTGGCAATCAACAAGGATGTCTGTGCCTGGATCACATTAGACAATACGAAGATTGATCATCCTGTATTGCAGGGTGAAAATTTGCTTACCTATATTAATACAGATGTATATGGGGAGTTTGCGCTGGCAGGAAGTATCTTTCTGGATACGGCCAATGATCGCACATTTCAGGATTCCTATTCGTTGATTTACGGACATCATATGGCGAACCATAAGATGTTTGGAGATTTGGATTTGTATGAAAATGAGGATTTTTTTCGGGAGAATACAAGTGGTACTTTGATTTTGCCGGACAGGTCCTATAAACTTGAAATTTTTGCCTGCCTGCTGGTGGCATCATCGGAAGATGCGATTTTTCATCCCGGGCAGTGGCTTGATAATATAGATGGCCTGCTTGCTTTTGTAAACAGCAATGCGAAGTATTTGCGTGAGGAAACAATGAGAGATTTGCAGCAGGATGAACATCCGCAGGTAGTGGGACTGTCCACGTGTTCCTCGGATTTTACGAACGCACGTACAGTGATTTTGGCGAGAATGATTTAAGGAGGAGGATACATGAGAAAGCTTGGCAAAACAATATGGTCGATAATGATCGCAGCATTGTTATGTATATCAGCGGTTACGGCAATCGGTTTTGCTGCTGAAAATGTAACAGCGACCGTACCGGTAACAGTGACTGTAAACGGTAGTACTTCGGATGTGGGAGGGAGTGTTCCGAGTGAGACGTATACGTTTGTAATGAATGCATTTGAGAACGCTCCGTTACCTTCACAGGCAAGCATTTCCATCAACGGAGCCGGAAGAGGAAGTTTTGAGATTCCTTTTTCGGGAGTGGGTGTCTATCAGTATACTATTTCTCAGGATACATCTGCTTTGACGGGAAATGGAGTCTATGATGAAAGTGTATATTATATTACCGTTACCGTGAGTTATGGAGAAGGGGGAGACCTTCAGGCTGCGGTTGTATCAAGACTCGGAAATACCCAGAGTGAAAAAAGCGATATCACATTTGAAAATACTTATTCCGGGGAAGAATATGATTCTCTGAAAGTAGTAAAAACCTGGACGGATAATGGGGTGAAAAGACCAACGTCGATTCGTGTACAGCTTCTGGATGGAACGAAGGTTGTTGAAACTGTGGAACTGTCAGCTGCAAATGGATGGACATATACATGGACAAAACTCGATAAGACCGAAAACCATGACTGGAGCGTCAAAGAGGTTGCGGTCAGCGGTTACACCGCCCAGTACAGCACAGGGGAAGATGGTACAATCACAATTCATAATAAAGGAATTCCGACAGGAGGAAGTCTGATTCAGACGGGACAGTTAAACTGGCCGATCCCTGTTCTTGGTGCGATCGGATGCGCTCTGATCCTTTGCGGTGTGTATGTGATGAAGAAAAACAGGAGAAAAAATAATGGGTAAAAGAACGGGTATGATAAGTATCTTTCTTGGAGCGGCGCTGATTTTATCAGCGCTGTTTCTGTATGGGTACAATCGATATGAGGATGCAAAAAGCGGAAGCCGTGCGGAAGCAGTTGTAAAGCGAGTGAAGAGGGTGATTCCGGAAACAGTTCCTTCTGAAAACGAGGAGGGAGAACAAATACCTGTCACGGAAATGCCGGAAATTATTATCGATGATTATGGATATGTCGGGTATATCACAATACCGGATCTTAGTGTGGAACTTCCTATTATGTCTGACTGGAGTTATGAAAAACTGAGAATTGCACCATGTCGGCAATTTGGTTCTTCCAGAACCGATGATCTGGTCATAGCGGCACACAATTATGATTCTTTCTTCGGAGGATTGAAAAATCTGTCTCCGGGTGCGGCGGTGCTTGTGACGGACATGGATGGAACGGTACATAGATATCAAATCGTGAAGATTGAGACATTGGAACCGACCGATGTGTCGACAGTGCAGTACAGCGGATACGATCTGGTTCTTTATACATGTACCTACGGAGGCAAGACAAGAGTGACCACGTTCTGCAGCAGAATATGAGAGATTTTTGCAGATGAGCTTTTGTAGAAGAGTCAGGGCTTTACTTGCAGAATTGTATAAACAATGGTATGATAAGAGGGGTTATTCTATCCATAAGAAACGAATTCTTTTGTTTTTTATGGATTTGCTTTTCTATAATAGTAGCGAAAGGAGAATCCAGTGAAAATAGGAATGCAGGAATTACTACTGATTTTTATTGTAGCATTGTTCGTTCTTGGCCCTGACAAACTGCCCCAATATGCAAAAAAACTGGGCGAAGCACTTGGACAGTTCCGCAAATTCTCAGATGATGCCACCAAAGAGATTCGAGAAAGCATTGTAGAACCTCTGGAAGAAGCTCAGAAGCCTCTGAAGGAAGCGATGGAGCCGGTGACGGAATTTGAAAAATCAGTAAAGAAAGATGTGCGGGAGATCAAAAAGAATCTCTCGGATATCGAATCCGGAAAAATATTCCGAACCGAATCAAAGAAAGAATCTGACAAGACCGGCGAGAGTTCGACCGAAGAACTGTCAGAGGAGCAGGCTTCTGTTGAAGAGAATGTGGAAGAAGAAACGTCATCAGAACCGATTCCGACAGATGAAGTGATAGGAACTGACTCTGTGGACGAAGACTCTGAGACAGAAC
This sequence comes from Eubacteriales bacterium, assembly GCA_030527765.1. Next base: position 493 of record JAUNAE010000148.1, on the reverse strand, counting down.
ACATGGAGACCGAAGCTGCAAATGAAAATAAAACGGAGGAGATGAAAGAATGTTAAAACTCGGACCTCAGGAACTTTTGGTAGTTCTGCTGATTGTGCTGATTCTTTTTGGACCGACACAGCTGCCGAAACTGTCAAAAATGTTTGGAAAAAGCATCAAGAGTTTTCGTTCCGGTCTGGAAAACGAGGATGACCAGAACAAAGAAGACGATAAGACGGAGAAATAACAGATATGCCAAAAGAGAAGGATATGCCTTTATCCGGACACTTGCGGGAACTCAGAAATCGAATTGCTGTCTGTGTGATCTGTCTGGTCGTTGTATTTCTCGGAGCACTTTATCTGGCACCGGGAATCATTAACTTCCTTACAGATATGGGAAATCAGTATGACTATGTGTTTGTGTATCTGTCTCCCCAGGAACTGCTGATGCAGCATTTAGCTGTGGCACTGACTGCGTCCATCTGCGTAACACTGCCTATGACCATTTATCAGA